>JABMRL010000006.1 GCA_013202615.1 Dehalococcoidia bacterium | reverse complement strand
GTTGATAATCTTGCTCTGCGTATCCGTGGAGCAGGTGTACAGGTTCTCCTCGGCGTGCACCACGTGCGGCAGCGTGCCGGCGTACTCGGCGACACCGGGGACATCCACCACCCGGGCGATATTCGAGCCGCAGCGGCAGACGAAAACGCCGACTCTCGGCTCCTCCTCGCTGATGTCTTTCTCCGGCGGATATTCTTTTTCGGTTATCATGGTGCCGCGGGCTTCGGTGATTTCTTTAGAAGCCAGGCAGGCAGCACTCGAGGCATTCATCACCGACTCAGGGATGTCCATCGGGGCGTCAAACGCCCCGGCAACATAAATGCCGTCCTGCGAGGTGATGTTGGGTGCCAGCTCGTCAGTCTGACAGAAGCCGAACCTGTCCCGTGCTATGCCGAGCTTCTCCGCCAGCTCACCGGTGCTCGCCGAAGGTTGCAGTCCGATGGAGAGGACAACCAGGTCGAACTCTTCCGTTACCCTCTCGCCATCCTTGCCAGCACATTCGATAAGCAGATTATGGCTCTGCTGTAATTCTTTTACTCCCGAAGGAATACCTTTCACGTAGCGGATGCCGAACTTGTTCTTTGCCGATTCATAATAGCGCTCAAAGCCCTTGCCGAAGGCCCTGAGGTCATTGTAAAAGATGGTGGGCTGTATGGTGCTCTCATGTTCACGGGCGATAATGGCCTCCTTGGTGGCGTACATGCAGCAGACCGAAGAGCAGTAGTCGTGGTCGCAGGTCGTATCCCGCGAGCCGACGCACTGTATCCAGGCAATCTTTACCGGGTGCTGTCCGTCGGAAGGTCGCTGCACCTGCCCCTGGAAGGGGCCGGAGGCGGAGAGAACACGCTCAAAATCGAGGCTGGTCAGTACGTTGGGCATCCGACCGTAGCCGTACTCGCTTTTTATCCTGGCATCAAAAGGCTCGAAGCCGGGCGCCAGCACCACCGAACCCACCTGGAGCTCGACCTCCTCCTCCTTCATCTCATGGTCAATAGCCTTCGCCTGGCAGACCGCCACGCACTGCAAACATTCACTGCAGAGGCCGCAGTCCAGACATCGCTCCGCTTCTTTCACCGCTTCCTCTTCGGTAAACATACCAACTATCTCATCGAAGCCGGAGAGCCTTTTCTCCAATTCAATGTGCTTCGCGTCCAGCCTTGCCTTCTTTTCGTGTTTGCCCTCGGGCAGCGGCGCCGGCTCATCTTCCTTTGCCTCACGGCCTTCTTTGAGGTCCAATTTATTTAGATAGCGGTCAATGGAGATGGCCGCCTCGTGGCCGTGCTTGATGGCTTCCACCGCCGATTTAGGCCCGGTAACACCGTCGCCGCCGGCGAAGATGCCCGCCTCATCAGTGGCCAGCGTCAGCGGGTCGGCGATTAACCAGCCGCCGCGCGTGGTCTTGATGCCGGTGTCCTCGGGCAGCACGGAAAGGTCGGTGGCCTGCCCGATGGCTATGATTACCATATCGCCGTCAACCGATGTGGTCACACTTTCGTCAAAGGTCGGGCTGAATTTACCCTCGCCGTCAAACACGGCGGTGCACTTCTTGAACGCCGCACCCGTCACGGTGCCGTTCTTACTTAATATCTCCGTCGGCCCCCAGGAATTCATGATTTTAACGCCCTCTTCCACCGCCTCCTCAATTTCCCAGGGGTGAGCGGGCATTTCCTCAGCGCCTTCCAGGCAGATTGCCGTTACCTCTTTGGCGCCAAGTCGCCGCGCCGTCCTGGCTACGTCCATGGCCACGTTGCCGCCGCCGATTACCACAACTTTATCCCCGATGTCCACCTTCTTCCCCTGGTTCACGTCCCTCAGGAAATCCAGAGCCAGCCGCACCTGCGGCAGGTCAACGCCGGGAATGGGCAGACTGCGACTTTGCTGCGCGCCTATGGCCAGGTAAATCGCCGTGTAGCCCTGCTTCTTAAGCTCATCCATGCCATTCTTGCCATACACCGGCGCATTGAGCTTGAGATCTATTCCCAAATCAACGATATCCTCGATATCGGCGGCCAGCACGTCCCTGGGGAGACGGTACCTGGGAATGGCCGACCACAGCTGCCCGCCAGGCTCGGCGTCTTTCTCAAAAACGGTCGTCGGATAGCCGAGCTTCACCAGGTCAAGAGCGCAGGTGAGGCCGGAAGGTCCGGCGCCGACCACCGCCACCTTTGGTTTTGATTTATCAAGCACCGGCTTTTCTTCCGGCGGGACTTCACCATCTTTTCTTTTCTGCCGGACGATATCGGCGGCAAATCTTTTCAGCGGGGCAATTGCCACCGGCTGGTCGACCTCG
>JABMRL010000005.1 GCA_013202615.1 Dehalococcoidia bacterium | reverse complement strand
TCAGGAATCGAAGCCCGTAATAGAAACCGGCGGTATCCTCTAGCTCGCCAGGAATGCCTACACGCTGACTTCTCTGGGCACCAGATGCAATGAAGACATCATCATAACCTTCTTTTCTTATTTCTTCTACCGTGAAGTTTACGTTTATGGATGTATTGTATCTTATCTCCACCCCTTTCTTGGCAATGAAATTGATTTCCTTTTGAATCATTTCATGCGGCAATCTGAATTCAGGTATCGCTACCGACAGCATGCCGCCGCCTATTGGGAGAGCTTCAAAAACGGTTACCGAATAGCCCATTTGCGCCAGAAAATAGGCACAAGATAGACCGGTGGGTCCGGCCCCGACCACGGCTACTCGCTGGCTTTTTGTTTGTGGAAATGGCTCCGGGTCTTCAGCTATGTGCTCGAAATACCAGTCAGCGGCAAAACGCTTGAGCTCTCTTATGGCTACCGGGTCATCCAGCTCTCCCCGCCGGCACCTGGCTTCGCAGGGATGATGGCAGATACGGCCGCAAATGGCGGGAAAAGGATTTCGCTCTCTAATGGTATCAGTTGCCTCCAGGTATTCGCCGGCGGCAATATGGGCAACGTATTTTGGAATATTTATGCCTACCGGACAGGTGTGCTGGCATGGTGAAATCATCAGGGCGTCGCAGGCAGCGGCCGGGCACTTCTTTTCTTTTATATGAGCCTCGTATTCGTCCCGGAAATATTTGATGGTGGTTAACACCGGATTAGGCGAAGTCTGCCCGAGGCCACATAATGAGCACTCTTTGACCGTGGCGGCAATCGTAAGCAATGTGTCAATGTCCTCTTCGCGTCCTTTTCCTTCCGTGATTCGGGTCAGGATTTCCAGCATCTGCTTGGTTCCCAGACGGCAGGGCGTACATTTACCACAAGACTCGTCCTGGGTGAAACTGAGGAAGTACCTTGCTATCTCGACCATACAGGTGGTCTCATCCATCACCACCATACCGCCCGAACCCATTATTGAGCCCAGGCCTTTTAACGACTCGTAATCCACGGGCAGGTCAATGAAACGGGCGGGAATGCAACCTCCAGACGGGCCACCCGTCTGCACCGCTTTGAGACGCTTATCTCGAGGAATACCGCCACCAATCTCATAGATAATACGAGATAGCGGGGTGCCCATGGGTACCTCGACCAGGCCACTGTTGGCAATCTTGCCGGTAAGGGCAAATACCACCGTGCCCTTGCTTTTCTCGGTGCCTATGTTTGCAAACCAGTCAGCGCCGCGTTCAATGATGACCGGGACAGAAGCCAGCGTCTTGACATTGTTGATAATGGTGGGTTTACCATCCAGACCTGACTGCGCGGGGAACGGTGGGCGAGGACGAGGCATACCTCGGAGGCTCTCAATAGAAGCGATCAGCGCGGTCTCCTCTCCGCAGACAAAGGCGCCAGCGCCTTCCTTGAGGTGTACGGTGAAGTTGAAGCTGGAATCCAATATATTATTTCCCAGAAATCCCCTTTCCCGGGCTTGATTGAGGGCGGTATGAAGCCGGGATACGGCGAGAGGATACTCGGCACGGGCATAGATGTAGCCTTCGCTGGCACCGACCGCATAAGCGGCGATGGTCAAGCCTTCGATGACAGCATGGGGGTCAGCCTCCAGTATAGAGCGGTCCATGAAAGCGCCGGGGTCGCCTTCATCAGCGTTGCAGATAACGTACTTCTGTGAACCGGTGGCATTGCGGCAGAATTCCCATTTACGCCCGGTGGGGAATCCGGCACCGCCGCGACCCCGAAGTCCAGACTCCTTGATTTCCTCAATCACCTGTTCTGGCGTCATATGAGACAGGACTTTGTGTAGAGTTTGATAACCATCGCAGGCAAGGTAATCATCGATATTCTCCGGATTAATATGTCCACAATGGCGCAGGATAACGCGCTCTTGCTTTTTATAGAAGCTGATATCAGGGTAGTGCGGTATAACCTGACCGGTCACTGGATCAGTGTAGAGTAACCGCTCAACTATTTCGTTGTTCTTTAAATGCCGCTCTGCAATATCAGTTGCGTCATCTTCGGACACATGACAATAAAATATACTTTCTGGCTCTACAATGACAGTAGGGCCGCGCTGACAGAAACCGTGGCAACCAGTAGGCTTTATTTCAACAGGTAAATTCAGCCGTTTTACTTCATATTCTAAACGTTTTAGGATTTGGTCTGACCCAGGACAACCCGATCCACAGCAGACCAGGACCTTTCGTTGATCCTTGGTTGACACTGTCTTTTCTTGTTGCCGCACGATACTATCTCCCGTTATGACCAAGTGTTGACGTAACTTTCTTTGGGTTCATGTTGCCATAGATTTTATTGTTAACTACCATATTCGGAGCCAGAGCACAGACGCCAATGCAGGCGACGGTCTCCAGCGTATATTCCATATCCGGCGTTGTTTCTCCTTCTTCAACGCCGAGTTGCCGCTTAACCAGTTTCAGTATTGTCTTACCGCCACGAACGTGGCAGGCGGTGCCACGGCATACCCTCACCACATTTTTGCCTCGCGGTTCGGTATAGAACTGGGTGTAGAAAGTGATAACCCCCTGTACCTGACTGGGAAACAGGCCCAGACCTTTGGCGATGCGTGGTATCGCCTCTGGAGGAATGTAGCCCAGTGTGCCTTGAATTTCATGCAACAACGGTATTAGCGACCATCTCTGCTCCCGGTAATCGGCTACGATTCGGTCTATTCGCTTCAGGTCAGCTTTCGTAATTCTTTTTGTATCAGCCATTCCTGCCAATCCTTTCCAGCCTTACCGCACAGCTTTTGAATGACGGAGTTTTAGCCTGGGGCTCCAGGGTTAGACCAAAAAGCTCGTTAAAAGGACTCTCCGGGAACGACATCGGCAGAAAAAGAGTTTTTGATGGTAGCGTTTCCGTTAACCTCAGGGTAGTGTTTATCTGCCCATTAGGTGAGACAACCTTGACTCTATCGCCGTCTCTGAAGC
>JABMRL010000034.1 GCA_013202615.1 Dehalococcoidia bacterium | reverse complement strand
TTATGCTCTTCAGGCGTGGAAATGGCAAACCAGGGCATTATCATTCAGAGCAGGGAGACAAGAGCATCACCGGGGCTTGTCAGAGGCAATCTGGAATTCCGGGCACTTTACTACCTGCCATAACTGATTTATGATATAAGTAGGAGGCAATTGAACCGGAATGGCGGTGAAAAAAGCGACATACCCATCTCAATATGAGACCGAAGTCCTGCTGAAAGATGGCTCAAGGATACTCTTGAGGCCGATACGCCAGGATGATGCTGAGCGCTGGCTTGCCTTTTTCCAGCGACAAAGCGAGCGGACCAAATACCTTCGCTTCCAACGTGACCCTGGCGAGATGGGACCTGAGGACGCGCTGCGATTCTGTACGGTGGACTACAAGAACACCTTTGCCCTGGTTGGCGAGGTGCAGAGGGAACAGCGCAAGGAAATCATTGCCATCGGGCGTTATTATCGCCTGCCGAATAAGCGCTCGGCAAGGGTTGCCTTCGCCATCGAGGACGCTTATCACGGCAAAGGAATCGGCACCCGGCTTATCGAGTGGCTGGCGAATGCGGCTCGTGACAATGGCATTGCCGTTTTCGAGGGCGATATTCTCGCCGAAAACGAACGCATGATGTCCGTTCTCAGGGATTATGGCTTTCATATTGACAGCGAACTGAAGGGCGGTGTCTACCACGTTACCATCACCATAGCCAGGAGTCGGCGGGTGGAGAGGAAAGAGGCGGAAAGAGAGCGCCTGTCAACGATCGCTTCAATACGCAATGTTCTGGCGCCGCGTTCCGTTGCGGTTATCGGTGCTTCCAGGCAGCCGGGCAGTATCGGGCAGCTTGTTTTCAAGAATGTCATGGAAGGCGGATTCAGCGGCGTCGTTTACCCGGTGAACCCGAAAGCGGATGCCATCATGGCGGTGAAAGCCTATCCCTCCATACTTGATGTCCCGGGGGAAGTGGACCTGGCGGTAATCATCGTGCCCACTCAGTTTGTCGCCAGAGTGACGGATGAGTGCGGACGGAAAGGTGTTCGCGCCATCATTGTCATCACCGATGGATTCAGGGAGAGGGGGCGGGAGGGAGCTACCCGCGAGGAAGAGCTGCGCGGTATCGCGCTGGGCCATGGTATGCGACTGGTGGGGCCGAACTGCATGGGAATCATCAATGCTGACCCTGAGGTGCGACTGAATGCCTCATTTTCCCGCGTCTTTCCACCTCGCGGTAATATCGCTTTTCTCTCCCAGAGCGGTGCTATGGGGCTGGTCATTCTGCAGTACGCCAGCGACCTCAATATGGGTATATCCGGGTTCGTCAGCGTGGGCAATCGTGCCGACATCTCTTCCAACGATTTATTACAGTACTGGGAGGATGACCCGGCAACCAGAGTCATTTTGCTCTATCTGGAGTCGTTCGGTAACCCGCATAAGTTCAGTCGCATCGCCAGACGCGTTTCGGCGAAAAAGCCGATTGTCGTTGTCAAGGGCGGGACCACACTGGTCGGCTCTCGTGCCGCCTCATCTCACACCGGTGCCCTGGCGACGCCGGAAGTGGTCTCGGATGCTTTGTTCCGTCAGGCAGGTATCATTCGCGTCGACAGCATCGAGGAACTGTTTGACGTGGCTACACTGCTATCCAGCCAGCCGCCACCCGAAGGCAAAAGGCTGGTTATCCTGACCAACGGAGGGGGACCGGGTATTCTGGCTGCCGACGCCTCGGAGCAGCAGGGATTGACGCTGCCCGAGTTTTCCTCTGAAACGGCTGGTAAACTTGGTCAGCTCATCAAGCGGGATATCATGGTCGGCAATCCGCTCGACCTCACTGGCAGCGTTACCCCTGAAGAGTTTGAAGGCTCCTTGAGGGTGCTGGTAGAGGACGATGGCGTTGATGCCGTCCTGGCGGTGTTTGTCCCGGCGGCAGTTGTGGACTCAACGCTGGTGGAAGATGCCATCCGCCGTGTCAGCCCCCTGTACCAGCGGCGCAAAAAGCCCTTGCTCGTCTGTTTTATGGGGCAGCG
>JABMRL010000220.1 GCA_013202615.1 Dehalococcoidia bacterium | reverse complement strand
GGAAAGCCCTTCCCCAACCACGCTCTCCACATGGCTCTTGACTTCAATGTTGCCCAGTTTGCCCTTGGTCTGGCCTTCAAACTGTGGCTCGCGTATCTTGACACTGATGATAGCGGTCAGCCCCTCCCGGACATCCTCCCCGGTCAGGTTCGACTCGCCGTCCTTTACCAGCTTGTTCTTGTGAGCGTAGTCATTCAGCACCCGGGTCAGCGCCGAGCGGAAGCCGGTAAGGTGAGTGCCACCGTCAACGGTATTGACGCAGTTGGCAAAGCTGAAAACCGCCTCGGTGAAGCCATCATTGTACTGGAGCGCCGCCTCGGCAATGGTGCTGTTCACCTCTTTGGTAATGTATATCGGGTGGGCGTGCCGGACCGTCCGCCCCCGGTTAAGGTGGCGTACAAAGCTGGTAATACCGCCCTCAAAATAAAAAGTCTGCTCGCGGTCTCTCTTTTCTTCTTTGAGGCTAATTTCCAGGCCCTTGTTCAGAAAGGCCATCTCTCGCATGCGCTCGCTGAGGATATCAAAATCGTATTCAGCCGTGCCGAATATCTCCTCATCGGCGTAAAAGGTGATGGTGGTGCCGATTTCGCCGGCCTTGTCGATTTCCGTAAGCGGGCCCTGCGGTATGCCCTGCCGGTACTCCTGCTGATACTCCTTGCCGTCGCGCCGCACGTTGCAGCAAACATAGGAGGAGAGAGCGTTGACCACCGAAGCTCCCACGCCATGCAGGCCGCCGGAAACCTGATAAATGCGACCTCCGAACTTGGCCCCGGCGTGCAGCACGGTCATCACCGTCTCCAGAGCGGAAACGCCGGTGGCGTGATGGATATCCACGGGTATGCCACGGCCGTTGTCCTCCACGGTAACGCCGCCGTCTTCCTTTAGAGTGACCATAACTTTGTCACAGCAGCCTGCCATGGCCTCATCAATGCTGTTATAGGTTATCTCATAGACGAGGTGATGCAGGCCGCGCTGGTCGGTGCTGCCAATATACATGCCGGGCCGGCGGCGCACTGCCTCCCTTCCCCCCAGTACCTGAATGTCCTCGGCGGTGTATTCGTTGTTCTGGTTATTCGCCGTCTCAGCGGATGCTTTCTTCCTGGCCATTAATAATTATGTCTCCCCAAAAGATAAAAAATAAAAGGCAAGCTCTCAGATAACCGAGAACTTGCCTTCAATACGCCTGTAAACCATGCATTTATGCACGATTAAGTATAGCACAAATCAGCTTCAAAGTAAAGGTGGGGGAAACCAATCGATTTTCCCCTGAAAAATCCCTAAATTATATTGTATTTACCCTTTTCGTTGTGTTATATTAGTTCAGGACAAAACACCTTTAAACCAGTCCGGTGAGGCTGGCAAGGAAAAGACAGGGACAAACCGTAAATCTGACCTCTTGCCAGCCCCGGCAGGAGGTTATTTTTATGGCTAGAAATATCGTCATGACCAGGGAGGATATCCGGCGCACCCTGGCGCGCATCGCCCACGAAATCATCGAGCAAAACAAATCGCTGGACCAGCTTATACTGGTGGGGATGCGGACGCGGGGCGTGCCCCTGGCCAAGCGCCTCGCGGCCAATATCCAGAAGTTCGAAAACATCGATGTCCCGGTGGGTGCTCTCGACTTCAGACTCTACCGCGATGACATTTCCAACCTGGAAAAGCAACCCGTCGTCCAGCATACCGACATCCCGACGAGCGTCGACGAAAAGTCAATCGTGCTCGTTGACGACGTGCTGTACACCGGGCGGAGCACGCGGGCGGCCATGGATGCCCTTATCGACCTTGGGCGTCCCCGCCAGATTCAACTGGCGGTGCTCATTGACCGCGGCCACCGCGAGATGCCCATCCGCCCTGACTACATCGGCAAGAACATACCGAGCGCCCGCCATGAGGAGATACAGGTCCACCTCACAGAGACCGACGGCGCTGACGAGGTGGCCATTGTCCACCACGAGTCAAACGCAAATAATAACCATTTGCAGCCGGTGACTACCGGGAAAAGGAGCGGCCATGACGCTAGCAAATAGAAGTCTGGTTACCATTGACGACTTTTCCTACGGGGAAATCGAGGCGCTTTTCAACCTGACGGATGAGATGTCCGGGGCTATGGATGAGCAGTACGGGCTGTGCCACGGCAAGATTATGGCCAGCCTCTTTTTTGAGCCAAGCACGCGGACAAGGCTCTCCTTCGAGACGGCGATGCACCGCCTGGGAGGAAGCGTCATCACCGCCGCCGACGTGGGCGCAACGTCGCTGGCCAAAGGCGAAAGCATCGCCGATATGGCCAGGGTGGTCGGCAGCTACGTTGACATGATTGTCATCCGCCACCCCTGGGAGGGAGCGGCGAAGGTGGTCGCCGATTACTCCGGCGTGCCGGTCATCAATGCCGGCGACGGCGGACACCAGCACCCCACCCAGACCCTGTGTGACCTCTACACCATAAAAAAGGAAAAAAAGACCTTAAAAGGACTGAAAATAGGGCTGTGGGGCGACCTGAAATACGGGCGGACGATACATTCCCTAATTTTCGCTCTGGCCAAGTTCGGGGCCAATATACTCTTCTACCCGACGCCGGGACTGGAGGTGCCGGAGCACGTCCTGGAAAAACTGACCATGGAGTATGGCGGCGAACTGGAAAAGTACGCCACCCCTGACACGGCGTCGAAAGAAAAATTGTTCCCACTTGATGCCATCTACCTGACGCCCAGCAGCCCGCACCAGCTGGCCATGATGCCCGATGTGAATCTTCAGGTGGAGTTGAAGACCGGTATCGATGCCCTCTACGTCACCAGGCCACAGAAGGAACGGTTTTCCGCCGCTGAGAAAGGTGAGGAATTAAGAGAAAAATATCCCGTTGTTGATAAGAAACTGCTCAGGGGCAGGGAGTTCAAAAAGACGCTGGTGATGCACCCTCTGCCCCGTGTCGATGAGCTGGCACTGGAGCTTGATACCGACCCGAGGAGCATGTACTTCAAGCAGGCAGCACGCGGCGTACCGGTGAGAATGTCGCTTATCGCTCTTCTGCTGGGAGCTAAAGACGCAGCCATTCCGCAGGAAGCAGCGCCGTCGATAGCCTACCCCGTCTACCGGCGCGATTACGGTCCGAGGTGCCCGAACCAGCGCTGTGTTTCGGTGCAGGAGACGGAAGTAAAATACCTTAAACCTGAATATAAAATCGTCAACCGCAATCCGCTCACTCTGCGCTGCGCCTACTGCGAACACGGTTTTGAACCGGAATACGTCGCCAGCTCCGACTGGCACGAGGGGAAAACGGCGACCAAGAAGTACCACAGCGCGTCAAGCCACTGGGCGGATAAGATAAGACCCGAGAACCTGATTGTCTTCCGCTCAAATCAAGACGCGGAAACCCTCGGCTTCAAGCCGAGTCGGTACGTTAAGATACGACGGCGTAGAAAGGGCACCCAGAAATGAAATCTTTGCTGATTAAAGACGGCCGGATTATTGACCCGGGGCAGGGCATAGACGAGCGTGGCAGCCTGCTGCTCAGCGAGGGGAAAATCGCCTGGCGGGGAGTTACCCCACCCCAGACCGATTATGACATCCTGTATGCAGAAGGGATGGTGGTCTGCCCGGGGTTCGTTGACCTGCACTGCCACCTCAGGCAGCCCGGTTTTGAGGAGAAGGAGACCCTCGCCACCGGTACCCGGGCGGCAGCGAGGGGAGGTTTCACCACAGTCTGCTGCATGCCCAATACAAACCCACCCCTGGATAGCAAGGAAACAATGGAGTACGTCAGGGCTGAAGCGGAGAAATCGGGCGTTATCCGGGTGCTGCCCATCGGCTGCGTGACCAAAGGCAGGAAAGGGGAGGAACTGGCCGACATGGCAGCGCTGGCGGGGGCGGGGGTCATCGGCTTCAGCGACGACGGCAGCCCGGTGAAAGACCCGGAAATAATGCGCCAGGCGCTGGAG
>JABMRL010000219.1 GCA_013202615.1 Dehalococcoidia bacterium | reverse complement strand
CTGTGACACCCTGATTAAAAGTCAGGTGCTCTACCAACTGAGCTAACGGCCCACAGCAAATCAGTGATACCCGAATACCAAGTATTCAATCTTGATTTTAACAAATCGCGCTTCTGCCCGCAAGCTTGATATTTTCTTGTGAGTTTCAAAAACTGAAAGGCGTATTTGCCGACCCTATAGTAAAATGAGCTCCACCCCTCCAAAACCTCCTGTAGACGCGAGGCCATCACTCTTGTAATATTAACCTGGTGCTAGCACTTAACCACAGGGTAAATGATTTTGGGAGTTGAGCGGCAATTGTCTGCAGAAGAATACATGAAACTGGCCCTAGGCCTGGCACGACGCGGGCACGGATGGACCAGCCCTAACCCTATGGTGGGGGCCGTGCTTGTCAAGGATAACCTGGTCATTGGCCGCGGCTACCATCGCCGCTTTGGCGACAACCACGCCGAAGTCAATGCTTTGCAGAACGCCAGTGCTGACCCGGCTGGCGCCACGCTCTACGTTACTCTGGAACCTTGCTGCCACCATGGGAAAACGCCCCCCTGCGTTGACGCCATTATCAGCAGCAAGATAGAAAGGGTCATCATCGGGACGCTTGACCCGAATCCAGAGGTCAACGGAAAAAGCGTCAAGATTTTAAATGAGAACGGCATTGAGACCAGAGTCGGTGTGCTGGAGGAGGAGTGCCGCGAGCTGAACGAGGCTCATTTCAAGTACATGACGAGGGGGCTGCCGATGGTGACCCTAAAGTTCGCTCAGACACTGGACGGCCGGATAGCCACCGCCAGCGGCGATTCCCGGTGGATAAGTTCGGAGGACTTCCAGAAACTGGCACATCGGCTACGGGCCGTCAACGATGCCGTCCTGGTCGGCATCAATACGGTCTTAGCGGACGACCCGCAGCTCACGGTACGCCTGGTCAGGGGCAGAAATCCGACCCGCGTTATCCTGGACTCCAGATTGAGAACGCCGCCGAAATCCAAAATTGTCAGGACCTGCGACGTGGTACCAGTGATAATCGCCACCACCGAGCAGGCTGATAACCGTAAAATTTCGCAGCTGCGCGGGCTGGGGGTAGAGGTTCTCGAAATTCAGTCCGACGCGTCCGGAGGCATCGACCTGAAACATCTGCTTCAGGCTCTTGGAGAGCGAAATATCTCGTCACTGCTGGTGGAGGGGGGAGCCGAAGTCATCACCTCTTTCCTGCACCATAAGCTCGCCGACAGGGTGGTCGTGGCCCTTGCCCCGAAAATTCTGGGCAGGGGGATTGATGCGGTGGGAGAGCTGGATATAAGCCGGGTGAGCCAGGCTTTAAGACTGACGTTGCAGAAGATATCCAGAGCGGGCGATGACATCGTCATTGAGGCCAGGGTCGCCCGCTCTTACGGCTAATCCCTCTTCTGCATATATTCCATCACCTCGGCGACCAGGAACAGCGAGCCAGTGGCGCAGACGAGGTCAGCCGGTCCAGCAAGGGATAGCGCCTTTTCCACCGCCAAGGCCACATTTGCCGAAACCTCAGGGATAATGTTTTCCCTGGAGAACTCTTCTACCAGCTGCTCCACAGCCACGGCGCGGGGGTGATGAGAGCTGGTTACAATTACCCTGTCGGGAAACGTTTTGAGTTCCGCCGCCATCGCGGCGATATTTTTATCCGATGAGGCGCCGAAAATAACAACGGCTTTTTCAAAGGTGAAATACTGCCTCAAAGCCGCCACCAGCCTCTGCACGGAATCGCCGTTGTGAGCTCCGTCAACGATAACCCAGGGCTTTCGCCGCAGGACTTGAAGTCGACCCGGCCAGTTCACACCGGCGATGCCACTGGTAATCGCTTCGGCAGTTATCACCGCGCCCCACCCGGCCAGCGTTTCGGCAGCGGTGATGGCGGTGGCCGCATTTTCCAGCTGGTATTCGCCAAGAAGGGGTACCTCGATGTTATAACTTCCCTTCAGGCCCTTTAGCTGGAAAGACTGCTTCTCCGGGCTGACAGATTTTCGCCGCCAGCTAACATCACTGCCTACCCTGACCAGTTTCACTGCCTGCTGCCGGCACACATCCTCCAGCACATTCATCGCCTCCGGAATTTGAGGAGCGGTAACAACTATGCTTCCCGGCTTGATGATGCCCGCTTTTTCCCTCGCTATCTCCGCCAGTGTATCGCCGAGCACG
>JABMRL010000218.1 GCA_013202615.1 Dehalococcoidia bacterium | reverse complement strand
GCGGCACGGCGAGTACTTCCGGCAGTGCACTGCGGGCTTCAGCATCCAGATGCTTTGCCTGGTAGAGAAAGAAAAAATTGTAGAGGGTCACAACGACACAGATGATGTAAATAGGCACGAGGGAAAACTGGATGTGGAATACCTGAGTCGCAATCAGGCTGGCAATGAGAACGCCGACAATCGCCAGCCATCTCATCTTGACGAAGACGCCAATTCTCACCACCAGAGCTGATTCCTCTGGGGTAAGCTCGGGGTTCGCTCCTTCTCTTGGTGCGATACGACCACCTGATTCAGTGGTCATCATACACCTCCCAGCCTATTCTATACTGCCGAACTTAGAGCGGCAAGGTTGGCCAACGTCTGGCTGATAACCAGTATCGTCTTTACCCTATATAAATTGTTAAATATTATGAGAGTCCGGCAGCGTCAAGCACTTCCGGGACTTTTCTTTCCCAGCCAATAGCCATAATGTGTACGCCCTGACACATCGATTTCATCTCTTTGATGAGACGGGCAGCAATCTCAATGCTTTTTTTCGCCCGGTCCTCGGCTCCGTCCATCTCCTCAATCAGGTTATCCGGTACATGCACACCGGCCACGTTCTTATTCATAAACCGCGCCATACCCGCGGATTTTAGCAGCACGATTCCCACCATCACCGGCACTTCCAGATAAGCGGTTGCTTTCATAAATTCCTCGAATTTTTTCGGTTCATAGACCGCCTGTGTCTGGATGAACTGCGCACCGGATTTCACTTTTTTCTCCAGCTTGATGATTTGCGGCTCGACCGGCTCTGAGGCCGGGGAAACCACTGCCCCCAGGCAGAATTTGGGAGAACCCTCCAACTCTTTACCTGCCAGGTCTTTCCCCTGCTCCAGTTCTTTCGCCGCCTGAAGCAGAGACACCGAATCAAGGTCGAAGACGGGCTTGGCCTGAGGATGGTCACCGAGAGACACGTGGTCGCCGGTCAGGCAGAGCACATTTTCAATGCCCAGAACATGGGCACTGAGCAGGTCAGATTGCAGAGCGATGCGATTTCGGTCCCGGCAGGTTATCTGAAGGACTGGCTCCAAGCCTTTCTGTTTCAGAATGCAGCAGGTCGCCAGGGAGCCCAGCCTCATCGCCGAGCTCTGCTGGTCAGTGGCGTTAATGGCGTCCACTTTACCGCGCAGCATTTCGGCTGTTTCCAGCATCTCCTGAATTTCAATGCCTTTGGGCGGGCCAACCTCTGCGGTTGCCACAAATTTGCCCTTTTTTACCATATCAACAATGCTCATTTCCTGGCGAGGCCTCCGTCCGCTCGTTGTTTGTCGATATATATAATCATTTCCTATCTCGGTGTGATACCATCGGATTCACACCGTCAATTTCGCATTGACCATAGGTTGCGTCACATTACAATCAAAGTTATTATTGATGGAAAACCATTCTTGCCACGCAGGAAAGCGAAGATGATAACGTTCCGGTAATCGTCTGACCGCAGCAAGCAATTGACGTAGAACCATTAGATATTAAGATACAAATAGCAGGCATAAATGTCAAGAGCGATGGCCTCAGCCATATTGCCAGGTCAGGAAATTGCGATTGTATGGTGATACCTGTTGACCTTCTATGGTCATTACAATTAAAATTGATTTTGGAAGAGGCGAAGGAAGCGACTGTGACTGACATTGAAGCCCTGAAACGATGCGAGATATTTCTCGGGCTGGACAATGACGACCTGCAGAAAATCGTTGACCTGCCATCATGCCAGGAGAGGACATACCAGCCCCAGGAGGTCGTTTTTTCCGCCGGCCAGGCCGCCGAGCACCTTTACGTCCTCGTTGAGGGCCAGGTTGACTTGTTAGCCGGGTTATCCACACCACCGTCCAAATCATCTAGCCCAACACTGATAACAATTATCGGCAAGGGCAGTATTTTTGGCTGGCCAGCCCTCGTGCCACCGCACATTTTCAGCCTCACGGCGATTGCCAAAGCATCGGTGCAGGTCCTGACCATCGGTGGCAGCGATATTCGAAACCTGTTCGAACTCCACCCACATATCGGTTATGAGGTAACGCAGAGCCTGCTTCAGGTCATCGCTTCCAGGTTTCGGACTATAGAGCAACTATTAATAACCGGCAAGCGTTCAATTCTTTTTGAAGTACCAAAGTGGACCGGCCGTTGAACAGGCCAGAGTAATATTAAGGAGGTTTTTATGGCACTGAATGTAACGCTCAACTTTAAAAAGGAACTGCAAAAAGGCAAGATTGTCTTCGGGCAGACTATCGGGCCGAGGAATGACCCGGAGAAAACGGTGCAGGCGCTTAAGAACTACGGCTACGATTTCATCATGATGGAGACCGAGCACAGCCTGGTAAATAAAGAAACTATATTTGAGTATATTCGCGTCTCTCGTGAAATGGAGATACCCATTCTGATGAGGCCCGAGGATAAAGACGGCCACTTCCGGTGCTACATGGATGCCGGCATCAACGGCATGATGTTACCCTGTGTTAATACAGTCGAGGAAGCAATATTCGCCATCGACCAGTGTTACTTCTCGCCTATCGGACATCGCGGCTCGGGAGTCGGCATGAGCCCGTATTTGATGGATTCTCAGAACCTGGCGGAGATGCCGCTCTCGGACATCTGTGAATACGTCAATGACAACGTCGTGCTCTTTCCCATGACCGAAAGCCGGGAGGGCGTCAGCAACCTGCACCGCATACTGGCTCTTGAGGGCGTTACCGGCACCATTATCGGCACCAACGACCTGGTGCTGGATATTTATGGCACACCGCCGAAAATGTCGCGTCCCGAGACGGTAAGCTCGCAGATAGTAGAGGATAAGCTGCGGGAGATTGGCCGCATCTGTAAAGAGGCAGGCAAAGTGGCGGGCATCGGCGGTTTTGCCCCCAAGGGGCTGGCCAAGTGGGCCAAGGAAGGCTACCAGCTCTTCATGCTGGGCTACGTTATAGACAACAACTACGAGAAACTGAAACCGGCCATTGACGAAATAAAGTCGCTTCTCGGCCTTTAGATAGAAAAGAAGGAGGCAAGGGTTTTCCCGTCACGTGATGGGTTGCCCTTGCCTCTCCTGTTTCTACCGACGAAAAAAGTCTACAAGCGCAGGACGCGCCTGGCGTTTCCGGCCACTATCATCTGTTTTTCCTCAGCGGTCAGGGGTAAGCGTAATATCTGCTCCAGCTGCGGTTGCGGCGCCAGCGCCGGGAAATCGGTGCCGAAAAATATCCGCTCAATGCCGATTTTATGAAAGATTC
>JABMRL010000217.1 GCA_013202615.1 Dehalococcoidia bacterium | reverse complement strand
GCCTCAAACCCGGACCAGTTCTGAGGCAGGGCGGGTGGGGCAGGGCAAATATTGTAAGCTTTTTGCTTCTTCGCTATCAACCGTTGTCACCGAGGTCTCTCAGCTTCCCGGCGGCAGCTTCCACTGCCTCCATAGTGATTGGGTCATCCTCCCATCTCTGGAAGAGCCCTGGCTCAATAAGCAGGGAGAGAGCACCTTCACCTCTGGTTTGGTACAGTCCTCCGATGCGGCACTCTCGATGCCGTCCGCAGCTGAGACAGGGAGGCGATTTTGAAATATAGCGCACGGTGTCCAGTATCTTTACTCCGAAACGCTGCAGGAACCATTGAAGATAGTCCACGCCGGCTTCTATCTTGTCATGTCCGCAGATAACCAGGGCGAAAGGCTTGTTATTGATAGCGCTCTTGACGTGACGGTATCCGAAAAAACGTTCCAGGAAGCTGTAGCAATCGGCGTTGATGTTCCGGAAATATACCGGACTGCCAACGACAACGGCATCAGCCTCCTTGATTTTCTGGTAGTAGGGCAGGAGGTCATCTTCAAAAAGGCATACCTGGCGCTTGGCACAGAGCTGCACGCATCCTTTGCAGCCTGAATAGTTTAACTCGGAAAGCTTGACGAATTCGTATTCATGTCCACTTCCGGCCATAATTGCCTTGACCATGCGGTCAGTATTGCCCTCATGCCCGATACCACCGGAGCTAAAGCCAATAATCTTCACGTTTTACCTTAAGCAGGGCTGCGGTTCTCCAGCACAACAATCCCTCATTGAATTGTGGTCGCATATATTATATCCTGATATGGTTCATCAGTACAGTAAAATTCACGAGGGTTATCCCGCCACAAAAAGAAGAAAGGTCAAAGCAATGTCACTTACTGAAGATATAAAAGATTTCGCCCTCGACCTGGGCTACAGCCGTGTGGGCATCACCACCGCCGATCCCTTTCCCGGATATATCTCTGAACTCAGGGCAAGGCAGGATATGTATGCTTTTTACATTAACCGCCCTACCTCACCACTCAAAGGCGCGGAGCCAAGAAACGTGATGCCGTCAGCCAAATCAATCGTTATGGTGGTCTACGACGCATTCAAGGAGTCCTTCCCGGAGAAACTGGTTGGGAAGATAGGGCGCATCTACCAGGCCAGGTGTTATCTATCCCCTTCCCACCGCATCAATGGAGCCCGGTACCGACTAATGCGGGACTTTCTGGAGAACAATGGATGCCATGTAGACCATAAAATCAGGGTGCCGGAACGCCTGGCGGCATGCCGGGCGGGCACAGTCACCTACGGAAAGAACGGCTTCGCCTTCGCAGACGGAATCGGGTCGTTCATTATTATCAGCGGTTTCGTCATTGACAGGGAGCTTGAATACGATGCCCCGACCTACGAAGTGAAATGCCCACCCAAATGCACCCTCTGTATTGACGCCTGCCCCACTGGTTCACTCTACGAACCGATGAAGATTGACCCGCGTCGCTGTATCGGGTTCAATCACTGGACTACTCAGGAAAAAGGGGATAGCCCTGTAGGAAAAGAGGGGAGCTATATTCTACCCGAAATCAGGGAAAAGATGGGGACATGGATTCACGGCTGCGACATCTGCCAGGAAGTATGTCCCAGAAACCAGGAGAGACTCAAGGCACAGCTACCGCAAAACGAGTTCCTGGCCAGAGTAGCCGAAGACTTTGAGCTGACGAAGCTTTTAAATCTGACCGACGAATTTTTCACCAAAAGAGTACGGCCGTTAATGTATAACTATATTCATAAGAAGAAGTATTTCCAGAGAAATGCCGCTATAGCCATTGGGAATACCGGCGACCCCTCTTTCATCCCTGACCTGACCAAGGCGATGCAGGATACAGAGGGAATGGTTCGGGGCTATGCAGCGTGGGGTCTGGGGAGGATAGGGGGTAGCCGCACTCGCAAAATTCTGGAGTCAAGCTTGTCGGGCGAGACCGACGAATTTGCCAAAGCGGAAATTCAAGCGGCCTTGGGTATTAACTAGTTGGCCTTCGTCTGCCGTCTGCTTAATCAAGGTGTTACAGGTTCAAGACCTGTACGGTCTACTCTCAACCCCGCCGTCATTTGCTGAATCTAATTGTGGAGCTGAGGAGACTCGAACTCCTGACTTCCTCCTTGCAAAGGAGGCGCTCTCCCGACTGAGCTACAGCCCCGTTGCCGCAGGCCATTATACCACATCTGCTGCTGGTTTATTATCTCTCGCCACCGCTGGATAGTCGTTCTTGTCAGCTATACCCAATATTGCTATACTGAACTCGTTATCGATTTGAGGACCTGTCATGGATTTTGAGACTGTTATCGGGCTGGAAGTACACGCTCAGCTGTTGACCAAAAGTAAGATGTACTGCGGCTGCAGCGCTGATTATGCTGCCGCCCCGCCCAATACCCACGTCTGCCCGGTGTGCCTCGGCATGCCCGGTGTGCTGCCGGTGATAAATAAGCAGGCGGTGGAATTCACCGTCATGACGGCGCTGGCGCTGAACTGTACCGTCTCGGACTACACCAAGTTCGACCGCAAGAACTACCCGTATCCGGACCTGATGAAGGGTTATCAGATTTCCCAGTATGATGCCCCCATCGGGAAAGGCGGCTGGCTCGACATTGAAGTTGATGGCCAGAAAAGGAAAATCGGCATCACCCGGGTTCACCTGGAAGAGGATGTGGCCAAGCTGCTGCACCGCACGGCCAATGATGGGGAGGAGTACAGCCTGGTGGATGTGAACCGCTCCGGTGTGCCCCTGATGGAGATTGTCGGCGAGCCGGACCTGCGTTCGCCGAAAGAAGCCGAGGAGTACCTGCGGAAACTGCGCGGCATCCTCCAGTACCTGGGTGTCTCCACGGGGAACATGGAAGAAGGTAGCTTCCGCTGTGACGCCAATATCAGCATCCGTTCTGAAGGCAGTGCCGAGTTGGGGCCCAAGGTTGAGGTCAAGAACATGAACAGCTTCCGGGCGGTCTACCTGGCGATGGAGTATGAGGCCAAGCGGCAGAGGAAGGCATTCAGCGAGGGGAAGAAACTTGTGCAGGAAACGCGGGGCTGGGTGGAGGAGAAGGGAAAGACAGTGGCGCAGCGCAGCAAGGAGTACGCCCACGACTACCGCTACTTCCCCGAGCCCGACCTCCCACCGCTTGCCATCAGCCGGGAGCGGGTGGAGGAAATAAAAGCCAGGCTGCCGGAATTGCCCGAAGACAGGCGGGACAGGTTTATGAAGGAGTATGGCCTGTCGCTCTATGATGCCAGCCTGCTGACAGGCACCAAGGCGATGGCCGATTACGAAGAGGATTTTATCAAAGCAAAAGAGCCGAAGGATATACCGGTATCGGAGCGGGCAAAACTGGGGAGTAACTGGCTGCTGGGCGAAATCAGCCGCATAATGAATGATAACAACATAGAAATCGACGACTTTAAGAGAAAAGTTGAGCCTGCACAAGCCGCTAGAATAGCAGCGCTGAGCTCCGAAGGCGTCGTCAATGCATCAACTGCCAAATCGGTGCTTGATTTAATGTTTCAAACGGGTAAAAAAGCTGACGAAATTATACAAGAGCGCGGCCTCAGCCAGATTAGCGATACCGGGGAGCTTGAAGATGCCATCGTTGACGTGATAAACTCAAATACGCAGGCTGTGTCCGATTACAGGTCGGGCAAGGAGGAAGCGCTGAAATTCCTGGTCGGCCAGGTGATGCGGGCGACGAAGGGTCGCGCCAACCCGGCTCTGGCCGGTGAGCTGTTACAGAAAAAACTGGGTGAAGGCTAAAGCAGGTAGAGAGGAAGGGAAAGATGCAGACCTATTTAAATATATCTCAGATAGTGCTGTCGGTAGCCTTGATACTGATTGTTCTTTTGCAGGTTCGAGGTGGTGGGCTGGGGGGCATCTTCGGGCAGGCGGACACGGTGTACCGGACAAATCGGGGCCTGGAAAAGACGATGATTCAGCTCACTATTGTC
>JABMRL010000216.1 GCA_013202615.1 Dehalococcoidia bacterium | reverse complement strand
GCTCCCGGCCAGCTTCGGTTAAAGCGGCCAGGTCAGCAATTACCTGCTGGATTTTATCCGCATAGGGCCTGCCGGCCAGACCACGCTCCTGCGCCCGCCTCATCCTGGAAGCAGCTATCATCTCCATCGCTCTGGTTATCTTGGACGTGCTCCTTACACCCCGTATTCGTCGCCTTATTACCCGGATATCAGCCAACCCTGGCCTCCAATTACCTAAAGGTCCATCGCTTTATAAACGTCATTACGCCCTAACCCCGGATATGCTGGAATATTTCAGGATAATTCTGCTCTTTAAACTCTTTAATTGCCTTGATTAAGAGCTTCTCCGTCTTCGGATCAATCTCTTTGTCTCCGGCAATAGATTTAACAATCTCAGGATGATTTTCATCCATAAATTGATAGAACCTGGATTCGAAAAGGGCCACTTTGTCTACAGCAATATCATCAAGATAGCCATTGACGGCAGTATAGAGAATCATGACCTGCCGCTCCAGCGACACAGGCACGAACTCAAGCTGCTTCAGAACCTCGGTGAGCCGCTGCCCCCGTTCCAGCTGGGACTTTGTCGCCTTATCCAGCTCCCCGGTGCCGAACTGCGCGAAAGCGGCCAACTCACGGTACTGGGCCAGCTCCAGGCGCAGCTTACCGGCCACCTGTCTCATCGCCTGGGTCTGGGCTTTACCCCCGACGCGAGATACCGATAAGCCAACATTCAATGCCGGCCTGGTGCCAGCATTGAAGAGGTCACTCTCCAGGTACATCTGACCGTCGGTAATTGATATCACGTTGGTCGGAATATATGCCGAGAGGTCGCCAGCCTGCGTTTCGATGATAGGCAAAGCAGTCAGCGAACCGCCGCCGTATTCTTTTGCATATTTTGCCGCCCTCTCCAGCAACCGGCTGTGCAGGTAGAAGATATCACCCGGATAGGCCTCCCTGCCCGGCGGTCGGCGCAGCAGCAATGAGAGCTGCCGGTATGCCCAGCTGTGTTTGGTGAGGTCATCGTAAATGACCAGCGCATCCTTGCCGTGCTCCATGAATTCCTCACCGATAGCACAGCCGGCATAAGGCGCCAGGTACTGAAGGGCAGCGGAATCTGAAGCGCTGGCCACCACCACGATGGTATGTTCCATGGCGCCGTGGCTTTCCAGCGTGGCTACGAGCTGCGCCACCTTGGATACTTTCTGGCCAATGGCAACGTAAATACAGGTGAGGTCCCCACCCCTCTGGTTGATGATGGTGTCGATGGCGATAGCCGTTTTGCCGGTGGAGCGGTCACCGATTATCAATTCCCTCTGTCCCCGGCCGATTGGAATCAGGCTGTCGACTGCCTTAATGCCGGTCTGTACCGGAGTATCTACGGACTGGCGCAGCACCACGTTGGGTGCCACACGTTCCACAGGCCGGGTCTTCTCGGTCTTAATAGCGCCCTTGCCGTCCAGAGGGCGACCCAGCGGGTCAATGACCCGCCCGATAAGTGCCTCGCCCACGGGCACCTCAGCGATACGCCCGGTACACTTCACTTCATCGCCTTCCCTGACCTTGAGGTAATCTCCAAGGATTATCGCCGCCACGCTGTCCTCCTCCAGGTTCAGCGCTATCCCCACAATATCGTTGGGGAACTCAAGCAACTCATTGTACTTTGCCGAGGCCAGCCCATGAATGCGGGCAATGCCGTCACCAACCTCAATCACCGTGCCCACGTCCACCATGGTAACGGTGCTGCCAAACTGTTTTATCTGCTCCTTCAGTACCGATACGATTTCCTGCCCTCTGGTCGACACTGAGGCTACCTCCTTTCCGCTCGGTGATTCCACTGCATTTCAAGCGGGTAATGGGATTTTATGCTATTTTGTTACCTGCAGGCTGCCCTCGACGAGACTTTCCACAACCGACGGGTCGGCGAGGGTGCTGGTATCACCCAAATTATCAACGTCTCCAGACGCAATCTTGACCAGAATACGCCGCATTATTTTTCCGCTCCTGGTCTTGGGCAGACCTTCTGCAAACTGGATTCTATCCGGCGTGGCGATAGGCCCGATTTCCTTGCGGACGTGGGCCACGAGCTCTTTCTTGAGGTCATCAGTGCCTTCCAGGCCAGCTATCAGGGTTACGTAGGCGTAAATACCCTGTCCTTTCACTTCATGAGGCATTCCGACCACGGCCGCCTCGGCCACCTGACTATGTGAAACCAGCGCGCTTTCGACCTCGGCGGTACCGATGCGGTGACCGGAAACGTTTATCACATCGTCGATACGGCCCATAAGCCAGTAATAGCCGTCCTCGTCGATTCTAGCCCCGTCACCGGTGGTGTAGACGCCCGGGAAGCGGACGAAGTAAGTCTCTTTAAAGCGCTTCGGCTCACCGTAGACACCGCGCATCAGGCCGGGCCAGGGTCGTTTCATCACCAGGTATCCGCCTTCATTTACCTCTGCGGTCGAGCTGTCCTCCCGCAGTATGGCCGGCTCGACGCCGAAGAAAGGCATACCGGCGGAACCGGGTTTGGTCATCATAGCGCCGGGCAGCGTCGTAATCAGAATGCCACCGGTCTCGGTCTGCCACCAGGTATCCACAACCGGGCAATTGCCCTGGCCAATGACATTGTAGTACCACATCCACGCCTCAGGATTAATCGGCTCACCAACGCTGCCCAGAAGTTTTAAGGAGCTCAAATCATGCTTGTTGGGCCACTCTTCACCCTCGCGCATAAGGGCGCGGATGGCCGTGGGCGCGGTATAGAAAATGCTAACCTGATATTTCTCCACGATATCCCAGAACCGGTCCGGGTGCGGATAAGTGGGAATACCCTCGAACATAATACACGTAGCGCCAAGCGCCAGGGGCCCATAGACAATATAAGAATGACCGGTCACCCAGCCAATGTCCGCCGTGCACCAGTACACATCCTCTTCCTTGACGTCAAAAACCCATTTGAACGTCAGATAGGTCTGCAGCAGATAGCCTGCCTGAGTGTGCAGCACGCCCTTGGGCTTGCCGGTACTGCCGCTCGTGTAGAGAATGAAGAGGGGGTCTTCCGAGTCCAGTACCTCAATATCGCAGACGGGCTTTATC
>JABMRL010000215.1 GCA_013202615.1 Dehalococcoidia bacterium | reverse complement strand
GGCGGTTGGCCCAGGCTTAGTTGGCGGCGCAGCGCATCGCGCCCAGGTATGCCTGGCCTTCAGGAGAGTTGACCGGGCTACAGGCAAGCTGGCGGTCGGGGAGGGCAATGCCGTACTTTGTCATTGCCCTGACCATCTCTTTAATGTAGTCATCGGCTACCTGGTGTCCCAGCCCGCGCGAGCCGCAGTGAACGTAGAGCATCACCTGACCTGCCTCGTCGATGCCCATAGCCTTGGCAGCGTCTGCCTCGTAAATCTCATCGACCAGCGCCACTTCGAGGAAATGGTTGCCTGAGCCCAGCGTTCCCATCTGCGGTGTGCCGCGTTCCTTGGCTCTCCCGCTGACCTTTGACGGATCCGCCCCGCCCATCTCGCCATTTTCCTCGGTGTGCTCCAGGTCTTCCGGTCGGCCGTATCCGTGCTCCACCGCCCAGCGGGAGCCTTTCCTCAGCACCTCATTAATATCCCCACCTTTCAGTCTGATTCTGCCTTTGGAGCCAACGCCCGAAGGCACGTTGTTGTACAGGGCATCCATCAGCGGCTTCATCTTCGGGCTGACCTCGTCCTGCATCAGGTTGGTGCGCAGCAGGCGCACGCCGCAGTTGATGTCGAAGCCGACGCCCCCCGGCGATACCACCCCGTCATCCACTCTCATGGCCGCCACCCCGCCGATGGGGAAACCGTAACCCCAGTGGATATCAGGCATGGCGAGTGAGTAGTCCACGATGCCGGGCAGGAAGGCGACGTTGGCCACCTGCTCCGGCCCCTGCCCCTCTCTTATTTGCTTTACCATGTCGGCATCGGCGTAGATGATGCCGGGCACGAGCATGCCCTGCTTGTAGCTCTTGGGTATACGCCAGCGATAGTCGTCTATTTTTTCCAGCGGTCCGTTCCAGAGAGACATTGTTTCACCTGCTAAACATCCAGAATCACCTGTACCTGATTGTTCTCCCGGTCAATCTTCAGCATATGATAGGTGGCTGACTTCACCCCTCTCTTCAACCGATGGCGGGAAGGGTCATACTTTTCGCCGTAGCAGGTTGCCTTCAAGCCAGAGCCATCAAAATGCTCGATATCGAACCTCTTCAGCAGCAGCATCTCAACGTCGAAGATATAGAGTAAATAGTTGAGCCACTCGAAGAGCAGGGTTTCCGTATCCTCTTCCCTGAGGTCTACCTGAAGGGGCTCTTTTTCCTGTACATTGCCGAGGTCAGCTATAATGGAGAACAGGCCGTAGGCGGCATTGGCAAACGCTTCCGCCAGGTCATGCCCGTAGGCGACCAGCCCCATATCAGCGGTATGCTCGATAAGCTTGAATCGTTTCATTGCTGCTCTCCGTACATATAGTATTATATCGCATAGTAGTGGCGGCTATAAAGTAGGGGAGGTCTTCTTGAATAAAAGCCTAATCCCCTGTATCATAAAAAGACGTGGCATTATTTTTGACAAAGGAGCACAATGGCTTTACATAACTACGATGTGAAAGACCGGTCACTGGCTGAATCAGGCCGACAGCGCATTGAATGGGCGTTCCGAGAGATGCCGGTGATAGGGCTGATACGGGAGCGATTTGCAAAGGAAAAACCGCTGAAAGAGGTGCGGATTGCGGCCTGTCTCCACGTCACCACCGAAACGGCCAACCTGGCGTTGACGCTGCAGGCGGGTGGTGCTGACCTGATTCTCTGTGCTTCAAATCCCCTGAGCACGCAGGATGATGTTGCCGCCGCGCTGGTCGAGTATGATATACCGACCGGTGCCATCAAAGGTGAAGATGATGCGACCTATTACAAGCACATCAATGTTGCCATAGACCATAAACCTCAGCTTACCGTGGATGATGGTGCCGACCTGGTGACCACGCTGCATACCAAAAGACAGGAGATGCTTGATGATGTCATTGGCGGGACTGAGGAGACGACCACCGGTGTGATTCGCCTGCGCAGCATGGCGGAGGCAGGAAAGTTGAAGTACCCTGTCATAGCGGTGAACGATGCGCAGACCAAATACCTCTTTGACAATCGCTACGGGACCGGGCAGAGCACCATCGATGGCATTACCCGCGCCACCAATATCCTGTGGGCGGGGAAAAAGGTGGTCCTGTGCGGCTACGGCTGGTGCGGTCATGGCGTGGCTATGCGGGCCAGTGGCCTGGGCGCTCACGTCATCGTCGTTGAGGTGGAACCGGTCAGGGCGCTGGAAGCGGTGATGGACGGTTTTCAGGTCATGCCGCTTATGGAGGCGGCCAGGGTTGGTGACATTTTCATAACCACCACGGG
>JABMRL010000214.1 GCA_013202615.1 Dehalococcoidia bacterium | reverse complement strand
TTTTCATAGAAACCCACCCTTTCCGGCAGATAGCCGACCTGACGCTTGACCTTAAGCGGTTCACGGGTGGGATTGAATCCGAGCACACTGACCGAACCGGAAGCCGGCTCGGTCAAACCCAGCATCATGAGGATGGTCGTTGTTTTGCCGGCGCCGTTCGGGCCGAGCAACCCGAATACCTCGTTTTCCTTCACCTCAAGGTTGAGGCGGTCAACGACCGTAGCCCCGTCGTAGCGCTTGGTCAGTTCGATTGCTTCTATGGCTAATGTATCACTCATAGACTATCGCCGACTAAATCGCATGAAGATAACCACCAGCCCCACCACGACGATGGCGATGATGGCCACGCCAATCCATCCCCAGACGGTGGGTGTTTCAACGGTAACCCTGATATCAGTCTTTTCGGATGTCCTCTGGACGCCAGAAGCCCGGACGCTTATCAGGTAGTCGCCAGCTATCGTCTCTGGCGGTGGCTTGATGTTTATATCCACGGTCTGCGTTGCCATCGGTTCCAGCGAGTCCACCTGGTCCGGCGTGAACTCAATCGCCCATCCCTGTGGTTTATCAGAAGTGAAGGTGACTTTATCAATGGGTGCCGTGCCCAGGTTACCTACATTAAGGGAGAAATAATTATCCCGGCCAGCCTTGGCCTTGGTATCATATCGTTCTCCAGCCGGAGCCAGGAGCAGATTATAGGCAGCGGTAATAACTGCGGTCAGCTCAACGGAGGCTTCTACGTCCTCGGAAATTACGTCCAGAGTTACCTTGTATTCACCGGGCTCGGGCAGAGGCCAGAATGGTGCCCGGGCAACAAGCCTTGTCTTATCGGAATAGGCAACGCTGCCGGGTTTGAGGTCAATAGCAGACACCCTTTTCTCCTTCTCAAACTGGGGGGTCATATAGACTTCCCAGCCCTGGGGTGCGGTGTGAACGAGGTCAAATGACCTGGGTGGACCCAGCATATCACCCACATACTTGAACTCAACCTCAAAAACGAAATCATTGCCGGCAATCGCCTCAACGCTTGGATGAATAGCCCGCAAATCAAGTGCTTCTACCCTCTCCACTATCTTCACGGTAACCCTGATATCGATTGGCTCCGTAGAAGCCTGGTCACCTTCGACCCAGAGCTTAACAAAGTAATCCCCGGTCGCGACATTAGCAGGCGCCGATACCGAGGCATAAATTCGCTCGCTGTCAAAAGCGGCCAGTGATGCTATTCTGGGCGGGTCATATTGGACTGTCCACCCGTCCGGCAGTTCACTCATGATGGAAATTTTGGTGACCGCCTCGTCACCAATGTTCTCCAGGTCCACCCTTATATCCTTTTCCCTGCCCGCCATCATGATGGTACTGTAGACGCCGTCAGCAGGCGTAAGCGTTAGAGCATACGCTTCTTCCATGATAAGTACGGGAACAGGGGGCTCTTCTTCCTCTTGGGCAAATACGGCACCGACTGGAGAAATCGCTATCAAACTTACCAGCATTAGGCAGATGATTCTCAGTTTTTGCATGCGTTGCCACCTCACTTATCGTATATTGGGATTTTCTGGTATACCAATTATGTATGATACTACAAATGCAATTAAAAAATCAACATTCGGCGCTTAGTAACACTGTCCCTTAATCCGTTCGGCCTTCTTCGAATGTGAAAAAACAAGCGATTGTTAGGTACAATATAAAATATATAACTGTTCCATGAATGCCTGGAGACACTCAATCTATTGCGAGTCTAATTCAACTATCCATCGAGGGGTTAGCCAACCTGGACAACAAATTGGATTGCTTATTACTCAAGGTTTCTCTAATCCCAACTAGCTATTCTTCTATATCTCCGGAATCTTCACCCTGTCTAATTCTGGATAACTGGGCATCTACGATTGCATTCGTGTCATTTCTAAGGCTCTCCAATTGATTCTCTGTAAGGTTGGCAATATTTCCGAACTTGTATTGTATCAGACCGATAGTCTGTGCTTTTTTACCTCGTCGAGGAAGTAGAAAGTAGGAACTCACTGGAAGAAGGAAATAAGCGCTGGCACTGGCAATTATCGTACCGTAGAAAAGCAAACACCCCAGCACTGTCCAAATCCCACCAAGAATATGCCCGGCGACCGTTACCGGTTCACTCATAGCGCCTGCCGTTGTCATAAGTATGACCCCGTCCCATAAGGCTTCTCCATAACCATGTACATTTGACGCGGGAGCATTAACCTCTGCGAAATAAATACCAGCGGAGAATAACAGGAGCAGTACCACGAGTATTGGTGCCATGAATACAAATGGAGTCTCAAATATGATTTCCCTTATGACTCCGAACATTTCTTGCCGCGTAATGTGACGTACGCGCATCCCTCTTCTTCGTCTGACACGTATCACTTTGTCCCCGGGTAGTCCGGTATATACCTGTTCTTGTTCCGAATCTTCCGAGTTTTTCATAAGAGTCTCCTTGTTACCATCATAATCCCTCATGCTGACTCGTCAAAATGACAGATAAAATTGCCTGCTGTAGAGTCGGTACTCCTATTATGCTACAATAATTTTCGGAAATCTATACCTGTGCTTCTTGCACTTATCGGGAAACAAAATTAATATTATCAAAAGATATACTTGGTTTTAATCAAGTTTCCACTGCGATTATAATTATGGCAGTACTGACAGCACTGTATGGTCATGAATGTTAGATGAATGAAACCTGGCACCCGAAACCCGGCGATAGAGTAATACACCGACCAATAAAGGTACACTTGAGGCGTGTATTACGAGTGCCTGACCTCTTTAGTGCCGGGTATGGAAATGTCGGCTCATCAATATACTACGCTTTAGGTATTGTAGCCGTGGTTGCTCTGGGCGCAACTCCTGTTGTACTGGGTATCGCAGGCATACTATTCATATTTACAGCTCTTACTTATGCAGAAGGTACATCTATGTTTCCAGAGGCTGGTGGGTCGGCTAGCTTCAGCAAACATAGCTTTAATAATTTAATTGGTTTTACTGCAGGCTGGGCGCTTATGCTTAGCTATATTGTTACAATTTCCATTTCGGTATTTACTATTCCGCCCTATCTGGGCCTATTCTGGATACCTTTAAAAGACACTGCTGAAATTAGCACTGCGGTATCCATCGGAATTGTCGTTCTTCTAATGACCGTTAATATTATCGGTGTTAAGGAAACATCCCTAATTAACATATTGTTGGCCATTATAGACATAGCTACTCAAATTTCAATAATAATTATTGGCCTGATATTCATCTTTAGCCCTACAATTGTATGGCATCGAATTATCGACAATTGGCCCACTATTGACAACCTGATTTTGGGTATAGCTTTGAGCACCATAGCTTACACCGGAATAGAAACCATTTCTCAGATGGCTGAAGAAACTCGTCGGCCATCGGTAAGGGTACCGAGAGCACTAATTCTCATGATAGTGACAGTGCCAGTGGTGTTCATGGGTCTTTCAATAGTTGCCTTCTCAGCCATGACACCCGTCCAATTGGCGTCTGAATGGTCACGCGACCCGGTGGCAGGGATAGCTGCAAATCTGCCTTTGGCACTTCTGCAAGACATACTGAGGCCGATTATCGCAATACTTGCAGCTTCAATATTATTAGTAGCAGCCAATGCTGGCATCATGGGTATTTCGAGGCTTTCCTATTACATGGCAAATCACGGTCTGCAACCTTTAATTTTTAGCCGCCTTCATCCCAGATTCAAAACTCCATATGTCTCCATAATAATATTCGGCATAGTAGCCATTCTGATATTAATTCCAGGATTCTTTGCAACCGATGTATTCAAGAATATGGGAGCATTATATGCTTTTGGTTCTCTTTTATCGTTTATGTTCGCACATGCATCGATAATTGCTCTGCGCATCAAGAAACCGCAGTTAGAGCGCCCTTTTAAGATTGGACTGAATATAAAAATCAACCAACGGCAGATTCCGGTCAGTGCTATCCTAGCTTTGATAATTCTTTCAGCAATATGGGTTATTATCTTTTTTACTCAACCTTACAGCCGATATGTGGGCGTAGCCTGGATGGCAATCGGCTTAATATTTTACTATTTACTCAGCCATAGAACTCGTAGAGTTGTCTAATTAAGCCAGCCGGTAATCTTTGATTCATGTTCTCAATCCCATTTCCCAAGGTCAATGAACAAATCATCCTGTTAGCTTGTTTTAGTGCCGAAATCGAGTCAGCTTGGGGTGAAATATATTTTCGAGAGGATATCAGGCGTAAATTAGCTGCGAATCGGGGTTTCACACATCCCTAGTTCAGGGGCAACTATCCAGCCAATAACTCCCTGACCTTTTCGGTGAGGGCCGGCAGCACTTTCTTCCAGTCCCCCACGATGCCAAACCTTGCTTCCCGAAAGATGTTGGCCTCAGGGTCTTTATTGATAGCCACGACGTTCTTGCACCCGGAACAGCCTGCCATATGCTGGCTGGAACCGGAAATGGCAACCGCGATATAAAGGTTGGGCGCCACTATTTTACCGGTAAGCCCTATCTGGCGTACATCGGGAATCCAGCCGTTATCACAAGGCGGCCGGCTGGCACCCACCGCTCCTCTCAGCAGCCCCGCCAGCTCCTCCAGCTGCTTGAAGCCCTCAGCGCTGCCCATACCCCTCCCGCCACCGACCACCACCTCAGCCGCTTCAAGGCTGATACCCTCCACTTCCTCCTTCACCTTTTCCAGGACTCCGGTTCTTATTGTTGAGGGGTCCAGCCC
>JABMRL010000213.1 GCA_013202615.1 Dehalococcoidia bacterium | reverse complement strand
TGCTTGTCCGTATTGTAGAGACGTGCTGAAAGTCTGTCAAGGGCTGATGGAAATGAACGCAAAAAGAAGGCGGTTTGAAATTTGAGATCGGTTAATAGTAATATTAATAGCAGCCTTCAGGCGGAAAGCGATACGGCTATGGTAGACTGGCAGATAACCGCAACGACAATATACTGCGATGATGTTGATGATGAAGTAACCGTCATCGTCCAGAGAGACGGCTCGGTGCGATGTGTAGGCTTTGCCAAGTACGATAAGCCGGACAAAGACACTGCCGGGTTAATAAGGCAGAAAAGCAGGCAACTGCAAAGGCAGCTGGAATGTACCGGCCCCGAATGTCGCCGCGTTACCGATTACCGTGACCGGTTGCTCGCCGAAGAGGCAAATAAAGCGGACCCAGCGGATTCTGTATAAAAAATGGCTCAGGAAAGCAGCGAAAATAACGTCAAGGTACGAATTGATAACCTTTCTCTATCCTTTGGCGGTGTCAAAGCTCTGATAGATGTGAGTCTTGACATACGTGAGAATGAAATTCTCGCCATAATCGGCCCGAACGGCGCCGGCAAGACCTGCCTGTTGAACTGCATCAATGGCTTCTACAAGCCGCAGAAAGGTGAGATATACTTTGAGGAGCGGCGAATAACCCGCATCCGACCGGACCGGGCGGCAAAGCTGGGTCTGGCACGCACCTTTCAGAACATCGAGCTTTATACCGGTTTGAGCACCCTGGACAATATCATGGCGGCACGACACGTCCTGATGAAGCAAAACTTCCTCAGCAGCGCACTGTATTTCGGTCCGGCGCATGACGAGGAAATCAGGCACCGCAAGACCGTGGAGGACATCGTCGATTTCCTGGAAATCGAGCCGATACGAAAAAAGGTCGTGGGCATGCTGCCCTATGGTATGCGTAAGCGCGTGGAACTCGGGCGGGCTCTGGCCATGGAACCCAGAGTGCTGCTGCTTGATGAACCAATGGCCGGCATGAATCTGGAGGAGAAAGAGGATATCGCCCGGTTTATCATTGACATTTTCGAGGGGCAGGGGGAAACGTACGCCGAGTCACCGGTTCTCCGTGATGGCGTGAACTGTATAGTCCTCGTGGAGCATGATATGGGGGTGGTGATGGACCTGGCGGACAGAATCGTGGTGCTTGATTTCGGGCAGAAAATTGCGGAAGGTACTCCTGACGAGATAAGGACCAATCCCCAAGTTATCGCGGCTTACCTTGGTGTGAAAAAAACTGACCCGTGAGCGGGTTCACTCCCAGGTCCGTTCATCAATGATTTTCGGCTGTTCTTCCGATATTGTTCCCTGAGGTAAAAAGTCAATTCTGTCCGGTTTTATCCGGCAGATATTCTGGAACTGCTGACTCATCTCAGAGGAGAGTTGCTGTCTTTCCTTGCTGTTCAGTTCACGTTTGAGTTCAACCTTGAGGTTCATCTCGTCGCGCTGCCCGCGGCGGGTCACCGCGATTTGAAAGCGGGTAACCGACTCGAAGCCGAGACAGACCTGCTCTGCCTGGCGGGCAACCACAAACATGCCTCTCACCTTCACCGCGTCACCGGCACGGCCGAGAATGCCGGCCAGGCGATTGGCGGTGCGACCGCAGGGGCACGGCTCAACGGTATATGAAGAGAGGTCGCCGGTGCCGAAGCGGATAAGGCCCCAGTTTCGATTGTGCAGCGGCGTTGCCACGATTTCGCCGATTTCCCCCGGCCCGAGCTGCTTGCCCGTCTCCGGGTCGGCAATTTCAATGAAATACTCATCCATGAGGTGCATCCCCGATTTCTCACGGCATTCGTAAGCGAGGGCACCTCCGCTCTCGGTTACGGCATAGGCCTGGTAGGTGTCTATTTTGTAGTCCTGCTCGAACGTTTTCCGCAGTGACGGCGCCAGCATCTCACCGGTGAACCAGGCACGTTTCAGGTCGAAATCTTTTCTAATGTTATACCCCATTTCCTCCGCCCGCTGGAGCACGGTCATCAGAAAGCTCGGCGTACCGACGAATCCGGTGGCTTGCAGGTGATGCATGGTCTGGACCTGAATATCGGTGTTGCCGGTGCCCGTAGGTATGGCGGTAGCGCCGCAGTCCCGGATGGCTTCGTGGAACAGGATGCCCGCGGGAGAGAGGTGGTAGGTGAAGGTGTTTACCACTATGTCTCCCTTCCTGAAGCCGGCGGCCCAGAAAGACTTGGCAAACCACTGGATACCTTCATGCTGGATTGGCTCATAGACGGGACCGGGAGAAGTAAAGAC
>JABMRL010000212.1 GCA_013202615.1 Dehalococcoidia bacterium | reverse complement strand
GTCCGCAGCATTGTCGGCGAAGGTTACCCGGAAAGTGAGATGGAAGCCATTCTGGTGGAGAAAGAAGGGATGTTCCGCGAGAAGGCGGCCGGGAATATAAAGCCGTTCCCGGGGGCGATAGAGTTGATTGGCGAACTGCGGGAATACGGGGTCAAAGAGGCGCTGGCGACCTCCTCCCCCATTGAGAACGGGCAGTTTGTGACCCGCCAGCTGGGCATAGAGAACAGCTTCGACGCTGTGGTCTGGGGCAGGGAGGTTACGGAAGGGAAGCCGAGCCCGCAGATTTTCCTGCTCGCTGCCGAGCGACTGAACGTTGACCCGGGAAACTGCGTTGTTATCGAGGACGCCGTGGCCGGCGTTGCCGCTGCCAGGCGGGCCGGTATGAAATGCCTGGCGGTGGCCAACAGCCACCCGGAGGCAAAGCTGGATGAAGCCGACCTCGTGGTCGATAGCCTGAAGCATGTCAGCGTGGCCGACCTGGCCTCGATTTTCAATTCACCGAAGAAAGGATGAGCACTCGAAATCATGGCGGCAATGGAAAGGTCTCTGGTACTGGTTAAACCCGATGCGGTGCGGGACGGGCATAGCGATGAAATTATCGGTCGCCTTGAGGGGCTGGGGCTGAAAAAAGTGGCGCTCAAGACGCTGCGCATGGATAGAGCGCTGGCGGAGAAACACTATGCCATTCACCGGGAAAAGCCGTTTTTTGGCGAACTGGTGGCATATATGACATCGGCGCCGATAGTGGCGGCGGTCTTTGAAGGGGAGGGGGCGGTGGCCAGAATCAGGCAGGAAATGGGCGCCACCGACCCATCCAAGGCGGACACGGGAACGATTCGCGCTGACTTCGGACGGGATGTAACGCGCAATGCGGTGCACGGCTCAGATGCGGTGGAGACGGCGGCAAAGGAAATCCGCTTGTTTTTTGCTGAGGAAGAAATCGCTTAAAATAAGAACCGCCGGGCTTTTCTACTGAATCCGGAGCACCAGGTCAGCCTGTCCCCAGAGTCGGTCAAGCTGGTAAAATTCACGCTCTGCCGTGGAAAATATGTGCACGATTACGTCGCCGTAGTCAAGCAGCAGCCAGCCCGAGTCTACGGTGCCTTCGTGGTGGATGGGGAGAACACCCTCTTTTTTTATAAGGTGTTCCACTTCTTCATAAATAGCCCTTATCTGCCGCTCGCTTTCTCCGTTACAGATAACAAAATAATCGGCGAAGCTGCAAACTTTGCTGGTATCAAGCAGCACGATATCGCTGGCCTGCAGGTCACCGGCCGCGTCAACTGCTTTTCGGGCTATCTCAATTGCTTCCAGTACTCTGACCTCCCCGGTTTTGGTACTTAAAATTATAACACAGCCGTGGTAATTATACAGGTGCATATTGACAAATGATTTTAAGTTGTGCTATGTTTAACATAAGTAAAAAAACAATTGGTCGAGATGATAAGTCAGAAGTTTAACGCCTATTATTATTTTTATTACTTTTTCTGGCGCCAAAGCGCTGGGGAGGGTTTCGTATGAGCTAGATACAGTTAGAAACTGAAGAAGATTGGAAGAAACGGAAGAGCCCTCCCCAGAAGGGCTTTTTTATTTGCCCATTACAGCTAAAAAGAACCGGCAATACTGAGGAGAAAGAAGATGATAATCATGAAATCAGAAGCAACCAAAGAAGAAGTCGCCAGCGTGGTGAAGGAAATTAAAAAGTTTGGCCTTAAGGCTGATGTCTCGCGGGGGGAATTCCGGACGGTAATCGGCCTCATCGGTGACGAGCGCAGGGCGGACTTTTCCCACTTTGCCACCCTTCCCGGGGTGAAGGAGGCTTTCATGGTGGAGTCTCCCTACAAGCTCATCAGCAAGGAATACGGCAAGCGTTTTGATGGGGAGGGAGAGCGGCGGCAGATACGAGTGGGCGATGTAACCATCGGTGGCGATGAGCTGGCGATTATCGCCGGACCCTGCACTGTTGAGGGCAAATCCCAGCTCTTTCGCATCGCTGAAGAAGTAAAGAAGGCCGGGGCGCAAATACTGCGCGGCGGCATATTCAAGCCCAGGAGCTCCGTTCACTCCTTTCAGGGGCTGGGGGCTAACGGTCGTGAGGGAGCGGAGGAAGCATTACGCTGGCTGTATGAAGCCGGGCAGCGATTTGAAATGCCGGTGGTAACGGAGGTAAGGGGTGAGGCGCAGATTGACCTGGTGGCCAGCTATGCTGATATAATACAGGTCGGTGCCCGTAATATGTACAACCAGGACCTGCTTGCCAGTGTGGCCAGAGCCGGAAAGCCCGTGTTTTTCAAACGGCACTTCGGGGCGGGCATTGATGAGTTTCTGTCCTTTGCTGAATACATGGCGGCGGAAGGCAACAAGGATATTATCCTGTGTGAGCGCGGCATATTGCCCCTGGGAAAAGGGAAAAACTACACCCGCTATACCCTTGACCTCTCGGCGATTCCGGCTATTCAGAAGGAGACCTATCTGCCGGTGGTTGCCGACCCCAGCCATGCCACCGGGCGGCGTGACTTAATCTTCAATATGAGTTGCGCGGCGGTTGCCGCCGGAGCGAGCGGCCTGATGATTGAGGCGCATTACGACCCGTCGGAGGCAATGGTCGATGGTATGCAGATGATAACTCCGGATGAACTGAAAGAAGTTATCAGCGCCTGCCGGAAAATCCACAAATTGGTTGCTGCCAAGAACGAAGCAAAGGTGGTAAATGGATGAAACAGGTGAATGTGGCGCTCGGCAATAAGAGCTACCCGGTGTATATCGGGTCCGGACTGCTGGCCCGGGCGGGCAGCTATCTGAAGGAATGCGGTTTTAACGGCCGGCTGGTGGTCATCACCGACTCTACCGTAAAGAAACTGTATGATGACATGCTGAGTCGGGCGCTGGAGGGTGACGGATTTCAGGTCGACATCCTTGAAGTGCCGCCCGGTGAAGAGCAGAAAACGCTGGAAAATGCCGGGCGGCTTTACCGGGGACTGACCGCGGTTCACGCGGAGCGGACGACGCCGGTTCTGGCGCTGGGAGGCGGCGTAATCGGTGACCTGGCGGGGTTTGTGGCCGCCACCTACCAGAGAGGCGTGCCGCTGGTGCAGCTGCCGACCACGCTGCTTGCCCAGGTTGACAGCAGTGTTGGTGGGAAGGTGGCGGTGGACCACGGGCAGCTTAAAAACATGATTGGCGCCTTCTACCAGCCGGAAATGGTCATTGCCGATACGAATACGTTGCCATCCCTGCCCGAAGAAGAGCTGGTCAATGGACTGGCCGAGGTTATTAAGAGCGCTGCCATACGGGATGGCAGTTTTTTCTCCTTTCTTGAAGAGAATATGGAAAGGATAAAATCGTTCGACGTAAATAGCCTGGAAGAGACTGTCTTTCAGACGGTCGGCATCAAGGCGGCAGTGGTGGTTGAGGACGAGCGTGATATGGGGCTGAGGCATATTTTGAATTACGGCCATACCATCGGGCATGCCGTTGAGTCGGTCTCCGGTTTCAGAATAAAGCATGGAAACGCGGTGGCCATTGGCATGGTGGCGGCGGCACGATTGTCCCATCGGCTGGGAATACTTGATGAAAGTGAGGTGAAAAGGCTGCGGCAATTGATAACGCGGGCCGGCCTGCCCGCGGAGGTTCCCGGC
>JABMRL010000211.1 GCA_013202615.1 Dehalococcoidia bacterium | reverse complement strand
TAAATTAAAGAGACCGCATCGCTGATATGGAAAGGAGAACGTGAGATGGAGTGGGGAATGGCGAATCGCCTGGCACAGTTAATCCGGCCCGATGGGCACGTGCTTTTTTTACCAATCGACCACGGGTACTTCCAGGGACCGACGCGAAAGCTGGAAGAGCCGGGTAAGACTATTGAGCCTCTCCTGCCTTATGCTGATGCCCTTTTTGTCACCAGGGGAGTTTTGCGCTCATCAGTTAACCCAAATAATAGCAAGCCGATTATTCTCAGGGTATCCGGGGGCACCAGCATGGTGGGGAAAGACCTGGCCAATGAAGGGATTACCACGTCGATAGAAGAAGCTATCCGGCTTAACGTTTCCGCCGTGGGCATTTCCGTATTCGTCGGCTCTGATTATGAGAAGGAATCGTTGTTGAACCTGGCGAAGCTGGTTGATGACGGCGAAAGATACGGCATCCCGGTAATGGCGGTTACGGCGGTGGGCAAGGAGATGGAAAAACGAGATGCCCGCTACCTCGCCCTGGCCTGCCGCATCGCGGCCGAGCTGGGGGCGCGGGTGGTCAAGACTTACTGGTGCGAAGACTTCGAAAAGATAATCGGAGGTTGTCCCGTCCCGGTGGTCATGGCGGGCGGGCCCCAGGTTGATACGGAACTGGAAATTTTTGAATTTGTCCACGATGGCATGCAAAAAGGTTCCATCGGGGTGAACCTGGGCCGGAACATCTGGCAGAATGAATTCCCCGTGGCCATGATAAAGGCGATTCGCGCCGTCGTGCACCAGGACGCAACTCCGGAAAAGGCTCAGGAAATATACGATGGCGAAAAAGCCGGCGGGACGAAGAAGTCATGATTGGTGCGGGCAAAGGGAACATGCGCGCGGCCGTGTGGTATAACAACCGGGATATTCGCATTGAAGAGATGCCCGTCCCGAAAATTGGCCCCGGTGAATTGCTCCTGCGGGTGGAAGCCAGTGGCATCTGCGGCAGTGACGTCATGGAGTGGTATCGGCTGGATAGAGCACCGTTGATACTGGGGCATGAGATAGGGGCGCAGGTTGTGGGGGTGGGAAGCGGGGTAGAGAATTTCAAAGAAGGGGACCGCGTATCGGCGGCGCACCATGTACCCTGCAATACCTGCTACTACTGCCTGAGGGGCCATCACACCATGTGCGACACGCTGCGTAAGACCAATTTTTTCCCCGGTGGCTTCGCGGAGTATGTACGCCTGCCGGCTATAAACGTTGAACGGGGCGTATTCCGCCTGCCCGATGAGCTTTCTTATGAAGATGCCACGTTTATTGAGCCGCTGGCCTGCGTGCTCCGGGGGCAGAGGATAGCACGAATGCAGCCGGGCAACAGCGTGCTCATCATCGGCAGCGGTATCGCCGGACTGCTTCACCTGCAACTGGCTCGAACTCTGGGGGCCGGCAGAGTGGTGGCGACGGACATTAACCAGTTTCGGCTGGATGCGGCAAAACGGTTCGGAGCCGGTACCGCGATACATGCGCAGGAAGATTTACCGGCCCGATTGCGCGAGGTCAATGATGGTAATCTGGCCGACCTGGTGATAGTGTGCGCCGGTGCTGCCGAGGCTATTAAGCAGGCATTACAGTCGGTGGAACGCGGCGGGACAGTCCTGCTCTTCGCGCCCACAGACCCCGGCGCATCCATCCCGATTTCTTTAAACGATGTTTTCTGGCGCACCGATGTCACGCTGACCACCAGCTATGGCGCCTCCCCTTACGACTACCAGACGGCGCTGGACATAATCAGGGCCGGCACTATTCCGGTGCGGCAGATGATTACCCATCGCCTGCCTCTGGCGGAAGCGGGCCTGGGCTTCCATCTGGTTGCTGAAGCCGGCGATTCTATTAAAGTTATCATTGAGCCGCAGAAATAGCGAAGATAAAGCGTAATTATCATCATGGTTCAAGGAGGACAAAAATGAAAGACCTTTTCGACTTAAAGGGCAAGGTAGCGATTGTGACCGGGGGGAACGGGGGCATCGGTCTGGGAATAGCGCGCGGGCTGGCCTCGGCGGGGGCCGGCGTGGCTATTGCCGCCCGCAACGAGGCCAAAACGGCCGAGGCGGTGAAAGGGCTCCAGGACGAATTCGGCGTGAAGGCGCTCGGGGTGAAGGTGGACGTCAGGGAAGAGGGTCAGGTAAAAGACATGGCGAAGAAGGTGCTGGATGAGTTCGGGCGGATAGATATTCTGTTCAATAATGCCGGCACCAATATCCGCAAGCTCCCGCAGGAATATGTGGTAGATGAGTGGGAGGAAGTGCTGAATGTCAACCTGCGCAGCGCCTTT
>JABMRL010000210.1 GCA_013202615.1 Dehalococcoidia bacterium | reverse complement strand
CCACCGGGCTGCTTCCTGACAATAATCGGCGGGCAGGAAGGGTCGCAAAGCGGAAACACCCCGATTATCATTATCGAGAATGATGTCTTCTATCGATGGATTTCTGTTGTTTGCAGCCATTGTTTCACCTCCGCTTGTATAGCTTCTCCAGATTGCCGGAAAAGGGTCAGGCGTAAAGGCGTGATTTAATCGTTTCCATCTGCTGCTCGTATTTTTTCAGCAAAGTAACGGCCTGCTCTTCGTCTACCTGTTGAAAGTTTATCTTATCTCCCGGCTTTGCCTGTGCTATTCTGGGTATATCCACGCTGACCGTGGTAGCGATTTTAGTATAACCGCCTGTGGTCTGCCGGTCAACGAGTAAAATTATGGGTAATCCATCTCCGGGCACCTGGATGGCGCCAAGCGGAATGCCATCTGATATGATGTCGGCTCCTTCCCGATGCTGTATGCGGGGGCCCTCAAGGCGATAGCCCATGCGGTCCGCCTGAGTGGAAACGATATATTCAGAACTAAGAAAAGTGCTGATACCTTCTTCGGTAAAGAGGTCATCCTGGGGCCCGAGGATAACCCGAAGCGCTATTCGGTTTCCATACACCGGTATGTACTCAGAAGGCATTCGAGCCACTTTTGCGGAGGCGGTATTTTTGTTGGACTGCAAAATATCTCCCTTGCGCAAAGGCCTGCCGCCGAACCCCCCGATGCCGGCTCTGGTATAAGTGGAGGCGCTCTGCATCACCAGTGGAACGGCAATACTTCCGGTTACGGCCAAATAGGCGCGGCAGCCGCTGTTTAATCTGGGGAAAGAGAGAACATCACCGCGTTTCAGCAACCGACTTTCCCAGACGGAAGCAGGCTCGCCGTTTATGGTCGCTGCCAGTTCCGCCCCGGCAATGGCAATCATTGTCTCCCGAAGCGCGCGTAGCTGGCAACCAGGCAATGTTATTTCCAGCGAAGCCGCCCCCTCAGCGTTGCCGACCAGAAGGTTGCCGACGCGAAAAGCGTAATTGTCCAGCGCCCCCGAGGTCGGCACGCCGAACTGCTGGTAGCCAGACCGGCCGAGGTCCTGTATCGTGGTCAATGGCCCCGGCTGAATTACTTCAAAAACTTCCATTTTCCGCTACTCTATCGATTTCTCACGCAATCGATATGTCCCGCTTCTGACGGCTTCCTTTATGGTGTCGAACTCATCCGGGGTAACGCCGGCAAAGGTCAGGTAATCGCCCGCCTGCAGTATTGAGGGTGGCTCCCGGGTGGGGTGAAAGAGTTCGAGCGGCGTCCTCCCGATGATTTGCCACCCGCCGGGACTTTCCGCCGGATAGATACCGGTCTGGTTGCCGGCGATGCCCACCGAACCGGCGGGTATCTTCAGGCGCGGCGTTGTTTTACGGGGCGTCGCAATATCCGGTGACATGCCGCCCAAATACGGGAACCCCGGCATGAAGCCAATCATATATATCAAATAACGCGCGCTGCTGTGTATCCGGACCACTCCGGCGGCGCTCAAATTACTGTGGCTGGCGACCAACTCCAAATCCGGGCCGAACTCGCCCCCATAGGTGACCGGTATCTCAATGAGTCTGCGCTTGGGCAACTCACTGCTGGTTAAAGATTGGAGCAGGTCGCCTATGGCTTCCCGAAACTCCGGAGCGCTTATATGCAGCGGTTCAAAATAGACGAGGAGAGAACGATATGCCGGAACCGATTCCACTACTCCCGGAATACCGGCCTTTTCTATGGCAAACTGCAGGTTCCTGACGCGCTGATTTACGTCCGGGTCAATGCTATCCCCGAGTTCAATGAAGATAGCACGGTCGCCGCCGCTGAGGAACCGAGGTTCTTCGTATATCATGACCGGAAATCAGATAAACTGGCTTATTGGTATAACCTGAATCCCTGCCGCCTCCATCCTCTCCCTTAGCTTGCGTGCCAGCTCGACGGCGCCCGGCGTATCCCCGTGCAGACATATGGTGTCGGCTTTAACCGGGATTTCCCGGCCGTCGATGGCGGTGGCTTTCTGCTCCAGGACCATTTTCAAGCTGGCCGCGATAACCTGCTCCGGGTCTTCAATAACCGACCCGGGTTGACTTCTTGACACCAGGGTGCCGTCCGGATTTAAGGCGCGGTCGGCAAAAATTTCACGGGCTACTTTAAGGCCAACCTCCTCGCCGGCTTCTATCCAGACCGAACCGGAGAGTCCAACCAGTATCATCCCATCGTCAACTTCAACAACCGCCTCGGCAATAGCCCTCGCGATTGCTTTGCTGGCCACCCCCATATTATACAGGGCGCCATGCGGCTTTACATGCTGCAATCGTTTTGACCCGGTGAAAGCCTGAAGGGCCCCGATTTGATACTTCACGTAATTTTTGGCTTCCTCCGGCGTTACTTTCATCTCCCTGCGCCCGAAGCCGATAAGGTCGGGAAGACCGGGATGTGCGCCTATAGCCACGCCAGCCTCTTCCGCCAGCCCAACCGTTCTCTGCATCCACATCGGGTCGCCGGCATGGAAGCCACAGGCGATATTGGCCGAGGTAATATATGGCATTAGCTGCTCGTCAAAACCGAGCTTATAGCTGCCGTAGCTCTCACCAAGGTCGCAGTTGAAATCAATTGTCCTAGCCGTTTTGTGCCTCCGGAACTGTATATTTATTCTTTACAGGACCGCCAGGTCCTCATCTAAAATGTCGGTAATGAACATATGTCCCGGCGAGTGTGTAATCATCTGTGCTGGCTTTGATTCCAACGCAACTGCCTGAGGGGTGACGCCGCATGCCCAGAATACGGGTACCTCGTCTTCTTTAAAGACAGTTTGGTCACCCCAGTCTGGCTTCGACAGGTCGACAATGCCAATTTCCTCCGGCTCGCCGATATGGACCGGAGCGCCGTGCACCCCGGGATACCGTGAGGTAATCTGCACCGCTTTCACCACCTTGTCCCTGGGAATGGGACGCATACTCACCACCAGCGGCCCGTGAAACATTCCGGCAGGAGTCGTGGCTATGCTGGTGATATACATGGACACGTTTTTCCCCTCATCAATGTGGCGCATTTCAATGCCCGCCCTTATCAGGGCGGTTTCAAAAGTGAAACTGCATCCCAGCAGGAAAGAGACCAGCTCGCTGTTCCAGTATTCTTTTATATCTTCGGTTTCGGCGGTGAACTTACCACCCTGATACACCCGGTAGAGAGCAATGTCCGTCCGGATATCAGCTTTGGGTGCGGTTAAGACCGGCTCACAGCTGCCGGGTTCGAGCACTTCCAGGACAGGACAGGGCTTGGGGTTGCGCTGGCAGAAAATGAGGAAATCAAGAGCATATTCTCTGGGTAGAACCACCAGGTTAGCCTGAGTGAAGCCGGGGGCCAGCCCACAGGTGGGCTTCAGCAATTTCCCGGCTCGGATTTGCTGCCTTGTCTCCTGAGATATATTATTCGGCATGGTCAGACCTCTTAAAACCCATCAATTATTTATGTCGCTTCGCAGTAACATTCTCTTTTATCGAACAGTGCTAGCGTAGTCATTATTATATGCCTTGTGATTGTCAATTTCAAAGCAATTATAGCCCATAGATGTCCGCTTTATCTATGCAGTTCCTTATTATGTGATAAAAGTCGCTGTTGTTTATCTTGAAAAGAATCATCATGGCCTACAAGAAGAAGGCTGCCCTGCGGAAGTACTTTTCGTTGACTTGCGAACCTATAAGTTTTACAATTTTAACCCGGACCGTATCGAATAGCGCTGTTATCAGACGATCTTTCTGTCCCCGTCAATCTTGATTCAAGATAACACCATATCTCTCAAAAATACGGCAGCCCTTTAGAGGAGAAGTGAGCCATGAAAAAGATAGTACTGATTATATTAACCTGTTTGTTAGCCAGTAGCGTACTGGCGTTTTTAGCCAATTATTTTATCTATACGCCCATGCTCGAAAGCTACGCCGTAAAACTAAGCAGCCAGCAGGATGAGATGTCTCGACTGGTGCAATTTAACTGTGACCTTGAGCAGACATTGGCTAACCAGGAATTTTTAATATCCTCGCAGCAAACCCGGATTTCCACGCTTGAAACAGAAAATAGTGATTTACAGGTTGAACTGGAAAAGGCTGAAGCTGCCATAAGCTCCCTGGAGGCTGAACTATCCGATAGGAAAAATGAATGATATATTAAAAATCCTTGCAACTCAGCATTAGCCGGCGACCATCGTGGCTACCCGCTACTGAATGTGGCAAAATTTTTTAAAAAAAGGGCTATACTACCCATATGCTCTTGACAATTATGCTCTTTGATATTATTTTATATAGTAACTTATTCAGAATATATAAAGCTGCTCAATCAATAAGCATAAATTCGACATTACGCCTAAAATTGGAATTTAAGTGTGGTTGAGCTTCATAAGTTAAAGTGGCGCTTTACAACGCTTGCTTTTTGGTGAATAATGAATCGAGCAGAAATATACAAAAAGGGGGTGGTTAAATTCAGTTAGAACCATTACTTCGTTTAATGCTGTATTTTAATCAGTATAGGAGGTAGAACTTAGTGAGAAAATCGATAGTATTAGGGTTAATAGCATCACTATTAATTGTCAGCCTCATTGCTGCAGCTTGTGCCGCACCGGCTCCAGCTCCAGCACCGGCTCCAGCGCCGGCACCAGCACCAGCTCCAGCACCAGCTCCAGCACCAGGTCCGGCACCAGCACCGACTCCAGCACCATCTCCAGCTCCGGCTCCAGCCCAACCCGCTAAAGTACTTACTCTGGTTGCCCAGTGCCATGCTGGCGGCGGCTCCACTTTCTGCAAAGGAGTAGCCGAGTATCAGGCTAACCTCGAGATTGCCAGCGGCGGCCGACTTGATATGGCCCCACACGCGGGCGGCGAGATCGTCCCGTCGATGGTTGAGCTTGACGGTATCCACGAAGGCGTGCTCGACTTTGCCACCACCTGCACCATGTACTGGATGGACCGCTTCGGTCCCGCCTGCAACCTGTTCACCTACCAGATCGGCGGCCTTTCCCCCACCGAGCAGTTCTTCTGGATGAAGCTCGAGGGCATGGCCCTGCTACAGGAGATGTGCTCGGACTACAACGTGGTCTTCACTGGCGGCTTCCAGACCGTACCCGAGATGTTCATCAGCACCAAGAAAGAGCTCACTGGCCCAGCGGACATCAAGGGGTTAAAACTGCGCACCGCCGGCGATGACGGCAAGATTTTCACCGATATGGGCGCTTCCGTGGTCACGCTGAGCAGCGAGGAGACCTACGAGTCCCTGATGCGAGGCGTGCTCGACGGCTACCAGCTCAGCTCCCCAGGGTATGACCTGTCGATGGCGATGTACGAGGTCTGCGACTACTTCTATCTGGGCTCCGTCCGCCAACCTCAGGAGTGGCAGCCACAGATGTGGAACACGGATACCTGGAATGCAATGCCTGACGACCTGAAGATGATGATCACCGAGATGGGCGAGGCGGCGGCTATGGACTACTATCTCTTCATGACCCAGCGCGACCTCGAAGCTATCCCGGTATTCCGTGAGAAGGGCGCCAATGTATTGTTCATCCCCGACTCGATCGGACAAGAGATGCTTGACCGAGGCAATGCGCTCTACGCAGAGCGCGCGGCTGCGGACCCGTTCTTCGACAAGGTCTGGGAATCCATTAAGGCTTTCCGGGCTGCCTACCGAGACGGCTGGCAGCGCATGTAGTTGCCAAGAGTCCCCTGCTTCGGGAAAACCCGAAGCAGGGGACTTTAGCATCAACGAGAATGAAAAGCGATGAGAAGAGTTTTTAAGACAGTTGATACCATCAGCGAGGGAGCAGGGAACATTGCCCGCTGGTTTGGGCTTCTATTAATACTGGTCGTAGTCTATGACGTTGTTGCCCGCTATGTTTTTAACTCTCCGACGGTATGGGGCTACGAGGTTGCCATGGCCCTCGGAATGTCTCTGTATTGCTGGGGCTATGCCTATACGGAGAGCAAACACGCTCATGTCCGGGTGGACGTATTTTACATCCACATGTCACCGCGCGCCAGAGCCATCACTGATACTATCGGCGGCTTAATTTTCTTTCTCCCCGTAATTGGATTGGTCGTGTTCGCCTCCTTTAACAAGATGATGTGGTCCTGGGGCGTCATGGAAAAAAGCGTGGAGGGCTACTGGTACCCCCCGTGGTACCCGCTCCGGACGATGATTTTCCTCGGCTTTACGCTACTGCTCATGCAGGGTCTGGCCAACCTCTCTCGCAACGTATACCATACCATAAAGGGGAGGGCCTATGGAACTTAGTCCTGAACTGGTTACCATCCTCATGCTCGGTGGCATCCTGGTTCTGGTGATGACCGGCTTCCCCCTGGCCTACGTCATCGGGTTCGTTGGCATTGCCGTCGGCATCTTTCTCTGGGGAGAGAGTGTAGGAGACGTTTTTTACCTGCGCATCTACCGGCTGATGGTTAACCGCGTCCTGCTGGCGGTGCCCCTCTTCATCTTCATGGGGGCGATGCTGGAACGCTCGGGCATAATAGAGAAGCTCTATACTGCCCTCTACCTCTGGCTGGGAGGATTCCGCGGCGGGCTGGCGGTGGTCACCATCCTGGTGGGTACGGTTATGGCGGCTACCGTTGGCGTCATCACCGCCTCGGTCACGCTGCTCACGATGGTTGCCCTGCCCTCGATGATAAAGCGGGGCTACAGCAAGAGCTTCGCCGCCGGCTGCTGCACCGCCGGGGGCATCCTGGGCATCCTTATCCCGCCCAGCGTCATGATAGTCGTCTACGGGCCGATGGCGGAAATATCGGTCGGCCAGATGTTCTTCGGCGCCTTTGTCCCTGGCTTCATGCTTGCCGCCGGTTATGTCGGCTACGTTGTCATCCGCGCCTTCCTTCAGCCGAACATCGGGCCACCAGTGCCTGTTGAAGAAAGAACGGTTCCCTTCTTGAAGAAGACGGGGATACTGGCTGGCTCACTGGTGCCGCCGGCCATCCTCATATTCTCCGTGCTCGGGGTCATCTTCCTGGGCATTGCCACGCCCACCGAGGCTGCCGCTTCCGGTGCCCTCATGTCCATGCTACTGACAATAGGCTACCGTCGCTTCAATTTTACCGTCCTGAAAGACGTGTTGACGACGATGCTGAAGCTCTCCGGGTTCATCTTCCTCGTCGGCACCATGTCCTTCGCCTTCGTCGGTGTCTTTCTCGGCTACGGGTGCGGGGAAGTGGTGACCAACGCCATTCTGAACGTGCCCGGAGGCAGGTGGGGCGCCTTCGCCGTCATCATGTTCGCCGTCTTCCTCCTCGGCTTCTTCATTGACTGGATAGGCATCCTCTTCATCATGGTGCCCATCATCACCCCCATCTTCGCTGTGCTGGGTTTTCACCCGATCTGGGCCGCCATCATGGTCTGCGTCAACCTCCAGACCTCCTTCATGACGCCACCATTCGCCATGGGGATTTACATCTGCCGCGGTGCGGCCGACCCATCTCTGGGCGTAGTGGTGATGGACATAATACGGGGTGTCATCCCCTACGTTCTCATAGTCCTGGTTGTTATGGTGCTGCTGGTCTTTTTCCCGCAGCTAGTCACCTGGCTACCCGGGCTGATGATAGATTAAACGTATAGAAGAGATAAATAAAAGAAGGCGGGCCGGCTTTTGGCTGTGCCCGCCTCTCTATATCCGGGCTACCATTTCACCTGAGAGCGCCGGCACAGCCAAAATTCGAAGCTATTTATACCCCAGGCCAGCTATGTGCTATACTTTTACAAGTTCAGCCCGATTCACCGCAATTGTTAATACAGAGCATGAAAATAGATGTTGTCTCAACGCCACGGTTGCTGCCAGTTCGTTTTGAAGACGCACTGTGCGTGGTTATTGACGTCCTCCGCGCCACCACCACCATAGTTACAGCACTGGCGCACGGTGCCAGCGAGGTCCGCCCCTGCATCACAGCCGCCGAGGCCAGACGCCGCGCGAAATCAGGAGATAACATCTCTTTCCTGCTTGGCGGTGAAAGAAGAGGCCTGCGCATTCCCGGATTTCACCTGGGGAACTCCCCTCTGGAATATCTTGACTCAAGCAAAATGTCCGGCCGGGTGATTTACTTCTCAACCACCAACGGTACGCCAGCCCTGCGCCAGGCTTTCAGAGGCAGCGCCAGGCCCGTGTACCTCGCAGCGCTGGTCAACTTATCCGCCGCGTCCGCAGCCGTTGCGAAAGCAGCGGCGAACAAGGCACTGAAAAGAATCCTCCTCGTTTGTGCGGGGCGCTATGGCCAACCATCGCTGGAGGACTTTTACTGCGCCGGATTGATGGCGCAGCGCCTGCAATCCGAATTTACTGAGTCCGGCATATTTCCCGAGCTCAGCGACGCCGCCGTATCAGCTGCCGAATATTCCAGGATGAACCGTGAAAAGCCGCTTGCCGTTCTCGCCGCCAGCGAACACGGTCGTTACCTTAAAGATATCGGCTTTGCCGCCGACCTGGAATATGCCAGCCAGGTGGACAAATATGAAATTGTGCCTTACTTTGATGGAAAGCGCATAATAATATGACTCATCTTATGTGAAATTATGAAAGGGAGTGAATAGAGATGAGACTAAAAGGACAGGTAGCCATTGTCACCGGTGCCGGTCAGGGGATTGGTCAGGCTATCGCTACCACCCTGGCGAGAGAAGGCGCCGCGGTAGTGGTAAATGATGTTGTTCCGGAAAGAGCCGACAAGGTAGCCGGGGAGATTAAAGCACAGGGAGATCAGGCGCTGTCTGTAGTCGCCGACGTCTCCAAAGCCAAAGAGGTAAATATGCTCATTGGTAAGACGCTTGATAGCTACCAAAGAGTGGCTATACTCGTTAACAACGCCGGGATTATTAAAATGACACGGGTGCTGGATATG
>JABMRL010000209.1 GCA_013202615.1 Dehalococcoidia bacterium | reverse complement strand
GGAAGTCGCAACCATGTACTGGTAATTCCCTGGGGATTCCTGGCCGCCAAAATCTGTGACTTCGTTGACGGCACAAGAACAATGCTCACCCCGGACGCAGGGAGCGGCCGTACCAGTCACGACCGTGAGACCATCGCCCGAACCCTCATCGGAATGGGGCGGAATCCCAACGTGGCTTCAGTTATCATTCACACACAGGGGGTAGGCTCCGGATACCCGGAATTAAAGCCTGCTCGCCTTGCCGAAGAAATTGCCAGGTCTGGCAAGCGCGTGGAAATACTTGATACGGTGAAAGAAGGAAGCACGCTCAGAGCATTTGAGAAAGGAGTCCAGCTGGCGCGAGAGATGGTGCTTGACGCTTCTCGTATCAGGCGTCAGCCTTTCGACTTAAGCCATCTGGCCGTAGGTGTGAAATGCGGTCACTCGGATACGACCTCCGGCATTGCCGGCAACCCTGTTGTCGGCAACCTCTTCAACCGCATCGTCGCTGCCGGTGGTACTGCTTTTTTCGGTGAGACCACGGAGATTATCGGCGCCGAACACATCCTGGCCAAACGCGGCATTAACGATGAAGTGTCCAAACAGATTCTTGAGGCGGCTGACAGAATAGAAGCCAGCGCCAAAGCAACCGGTGATGACATCCGTACCGTCAATCCGGTGCCTTCCAATATCGCCGGGGGCATATCCTCGCTGGAAGAGAAGTCGCTGGGTGCCATCCACAAGTCAGGTTCGGCACCGATACAGGGTGTGCTCGAATACGGAGAAAGACCGGAAGGAAAAGGACTGTATTTCGTGGACAACTGGATGAGTATGTGTTCCATTTTCGCCGGCTACGCCGCCTCAGGAGCGCAGCTGGTCATATTTCAGCTTGGTGGCGGGGGGTTGGTGGGCAATGACCTGCTGCACACCTCAACAGCGGTAGTTGCCCCGCTCCTGTGGACAACAGCCAATCCCAAGACGCTGGCCATGGCGCCAACCAGCGTTGATTTCTACTCCGGAACGGTCATCGAGGGAAAGGACACCATCGAAAAAGCCGGTGAAAAACTCCTGAAGTTGGTGCTGGACACCGTTTCCGGCACCATGACCAAGGTGGAAACCCTGCGCCACACCGACCCCACCCAGATATACCTGCAGGAGCCGTGTTTCTGAAGCGGGCAACCGGTTATTAGTACCTGGACAAAGGGGAGTGTGAAATGGCGAGAGCCCTGGAAGGTATACGCATCGTCGACCTGACGCATGTTCTGGCGGGGCCGGTAGCGACCATGATACTGGCAGACCTCGGTGCGGAGGTTATCCATATCGAGCCACCGCACGGTGATGACGCCCGGGAGTTCGGCCCTTTCGCCGGTGAGCCGGGCAAAAACCGCAGCGCCTATTTCGTCAGCCTCAACCGAAACAAAAAAAGCATGGTCCTGGACCTCAAGCAGGAAAAGGGCAAGCAGCTCCTCCGTGAGCTAATCGCTATTTCCGACGTCATCATTGAAAATTACCGGCCTACCACCATGTCGGACCTGGGGTTCACCTGGGAAGAAATCCAGCGCATAAACCCGGCCATCATCTATGCCTCCATATCAGGGTTCGGCCACGATACACCGCCGGAATACAGTTCTCTCCCGGCCTATGACATTATCGCGCAGGCGTACAGCGGATTCATGAGCATCACGGGCCCCGAAGACGGAGCGCCCTGCCGGGCCGGGGCCTCCGTGGGTGACATTTTCGCCGGCCATCAGGCCGCCGTCGGCATAATGGCTGCCCTGATACACCGTGAGAAAACCGGCCAGGGCCAGTACTATGACGGCTCAATGGTGGACGGCCTGTTCTCGGTAATGGAAAACGCCGTCGTCCAGCACACGGTTGGCCACCGGATACCGAAACCGCTCGGCTCCGCTCATCCCAGCATCGCTCCTTTCCAGTCCATACCCACCAGGGATGGCTGGATGGTCATCGCCATCGGCAACGATAGCATCTGGAAACGGTTTTGCGCCGTGATTGGCCGAGAGGATTTAAGCGAACATCCCGAATTCAAGACCAATTCGCTTCGTTCCCGGAACAGAAAAGCATTGATTGAAATCGTGGAAAAGGTGATGGTAGAAAAGACCTCCCGCGACTGGAGCAGAATTCTGGAAAGGGAATCCATCCCCCACTCCCCGATAAATAATATCAAGCAGATATGTGAAGACCCCTGTATCGAACACCGGGATATGCTGGCGGATATTGACCAGCCGCAAATGGGCCGGATAAAGATAGCCGGTTCCCCGCTTCACCTTTCGGAAACGCCGGGCGAGGTCTACGCACCAGCCCCTCTGCTTGGAGAACACACCGAAGAAATCCTGAAGAACCTGCTCCAATATGCCGATGAGGATATCGCCCGCTTGAAAAAAAATGGCGTCATAAACAGCGGGTAATTACTGACCTTTTATGACTCCCGGCCGGAAACCCCCGCTTTAACCGTTCAATCCGTAGGTGAAAGCGGAGACCAATTCCCGTATGAGTTTCGGGTTGTGCTCCAGTTCAGCCTGTATGTGAGGGCTGTGGTACATGCCCTGACGGAATATTTCGTAGTAGAGCAGAATTGCTTCCTGCGAGAGGTTATGAATAATGTATCCCTGTCTCTTCCCGTCTTCAAACAAATCGATCAGTATCTGATTGACTTCTCCCTGCCAGACTGATTCCGCGAACTGTCGCATTTCGGAATCCTGTGAAAGCGCCGTCGGCGTCAGCTCGCCGTGAAACTTGCCGACAATCTCTGATTTGTCAAAGACAATCGCCTCCAGCTTTTCCAGAAATGGCTTTTCCTCCCTGACTATGTCACGGTGTTTCTCAATCATACGGTTAATTAAATCTTTCACCACATCGCGGACCAGCCCATCCTTGCTGCCGAAATGGTTGTATATGGTGACCTGGGAGGCACCGGCCTTCTGGGCGATGTCGTTGATGCTTACCTTCTTGAAACCGTAGACCTGAAAAAGCTCCAGCGCTGCCCGGCGGATATTTTCTTTCTTCTGTTCCTTCCTCCGTTCAAAACCGTCCATCAACTGTCTCCGCGCAACATAAATTATATATTTGTAATATTTTTATAAATTTTAATAAAATATATTGACAATGTCAAGACTTTTCCCTATAATGCTGTAATAAATATATGAAATCGTTACATTTATTTTATTTGATGGAGGGCAATATGAAACGGAAAAAGATAAGGCTGCTGGTTGTCCTGCTGGTGATTGTGGTGGTTGGCGGCGTTCTTTGGGGTACGCTCGGTTGCTCATCGGCAGAACGCGATGGCACTATCCTTACCTCGGGATTTATTGAGGCCAGAGACGTTGCCATCTCTGTCGAGACAGGCGGTCGCATCGTTGAAATCACTGCCGACGAAGGCGACCCGGTCGCGGCAGGCACCATCCTGGTCAGGCTGGACGACTCGCTGCTTCTGGCCCAGAAAAGACAGGCAGAAGCAAACTTAAATCTGGCCAGTGCCTATCTGGAGCAGGCCGTAATAGCGCAGGAGGGCGCGGAAAAGACCTGGCAAAATGCCCTCGAGGTGCAGCACAATCCTATGGAGCTGGATGCAAAAATTATTGTTGCCGAAGGTGAATTGGCACTGGCTGAGCTAAACCTGGCACAGACGGAAGAAATAGAGAAAGATTGGAATCTGGCCGTGGCGGAAATACAGTTAGACACCGCCCGGAAGCTGCTGGAGAATTTTGAGAAAGCTGAGCATACCCTGGGCATGGGCTCGCAGTATGACCGCAAGGCAAAAACAATTCCCACCGCCGGGGAACTGGCCATCGCCGAGCTTAATCTTGATTATCAGACGGAGCTAATCAATTACTTCAGTATACCCACTGCCGAACTCCGCATGGCCACGGCGCAGAAGGCACTTGATAACCTGCTGGCCATAAGAGATAACCCGCAGGAACTCAATACTGCGGTAGATAGCGCCCATACCGCCTATCAGGCATCCGTGGTCGCCACAGAGGCTGCCGGGCTGCAGGTCGAGCAGGCTGAGGCCTCCCTCGATGTAACCGATGTGCAGCTCGACAGGCTCACCGTGGTCTCATCCACATCCGGTGTGGTCGCTTCCCGCTATGCGGAAGTGGGAGAAATCGCCCAGCCGGGCCTCCCGGTGCTATCCATCATCGAGCTGGACGAGGTAACGCTGACCGCCTATGTTCCGGAACGTAAAATCGGCCTGGTCAAGCTGGGACAGGAAGCGCGGATATCCGTTGACTCATATCCCGATGAGAGCTTCCCCGGCACCATTGTCTACATATCGCCGAACGCGCTGTTCACCCCCAAGAATATCCAGCTTAAAGATGAGCGGGAAAAGATGGTCTTTGCCGTTAAAATCAGCCTGGCCAACCCGGAACAGAAACTGAAGCCGGGTATGCCCGCGGATGCGCGAATACTGACCGGCCTGGAAGATGAATAACCATGAATACGCCGGCGATTGAAGCCATCGGGCTTCAGAAGAAATATGATAACGTTACCGCCGTTAGTGGTCTCGACCTGCGCATCGAGCGCGGGGAAATGTTTGGCCTGGTTGGCGCCGATGGTGCCGGCAAAACAACGACCATACGCATGCTGTGCACCCTGGTGCTGCCTTCCGCCGGTGAAGCCCGGGTCCTCGGCATGGACACGGTAAGGGATGCGGCCCGCATCAAGGACAAAATCGGCTATGTTGCGGAACATTTCAACCTGTACCCTACCCTGACGGTGGAGGAGAATTTGACCTTTTTCGCCAGGCTGCGCAATATGCCGCGCGAGATGCGCGAAGGGCGGATAAAAGAGCTGCTTCAATTCTGCCGTCTGGAACCTTTCCGTAAAAGGCACGCCGAGCACCTTTCCGGCGGCATGCAGAAGAAGCTGGCGCTGGCCTGCAGCCTTATCCATGAGCCGAAGGTCGTTTTCCTCGACGAGCCCACCACCGGCGTCGACCCAATCTCACGCCGCGATTTCTGGCGCATTATCGCCGGCTTCCTGACCAGGGGCATTACCGTGCTGGTCTCGACCCCTTACCTTGACGAGGCGGAAAGGTTCAACCGCATCGCCTTCATGCATAAAGGAGAGGTCATCGCCTGCGACACGCCGCAGAACATTAAAGCGCAGTTTCCCGGTGAGCTGCTGGAAATCAGGACCAGCCAGGTCAACAGGGTTGCCGCCGTTTTACCGCAGTTGCCATTTGTGCAGACAGCTCAGGTATTTGGCGACACCGTCCATGTCATGGTTGACCGGGCCGAGGAACGCCGTACTGAAATCGACCGCCTGCTGAAGGAACATTCAATATCGATTGTTGACCTGCGGCGTATTGCCGCGGGACTTGAAGACGTCTTTATCACTCAACTCACCGGGTTGGAGGGCAAGCCGAATAGCTGGAGCGGCTCGGAAAATACGGTGAATTTTATGGCCAAAGAAAGGGAGCAGCCTGAATCCGCGGTCCAGGTATCAGAACTGACCAGAAAATTCGGCGATTTCACCGCCGTCGACCGCGCCAGCTTCAGCGTCAGGCCCGGCGAAATCTTCGGCCTACTCGGGCCCAACGGCTCGGGAAAGACCACCACCATCCGCATGATTACCGGCCTCCTGCGACCGACCGAGGGCAGTGCCTTCGTCTTGGGCGATGACATGTCTGTAATGGCGGACATCGTACAGTCAAGAATCGGCTATATGTCGCAAAAGTTCTCCCTCTTCAACGACCTCACTGTAGAGGAGAACATCGTTTTCTACGGTAACCTCTACTCATTGCCGGCGGCATTGCTCAGAGAAAGAAAAGAATGGGTGTTGAACATGGCCGGCCTGCGCGGCAAGGAGAAAACGATGGCGAAAGAGCTCGCCGGTGGCTGGAAACAGCGACTCGCCCTGGGCTGCACCATCATCCACAGCCCCAAGGTGGTTTTCCTGGACGAGCCGACGTCCGGGGTCGACCCACTGTCCCGTCGCGCGTTCTGGGAGCTTATCCAGGAGCTGTCAGACCGGGGCACGACCACATTCATCACCACCCACTACATGGATGAAGCCGAGCACTGCCATCGACTGGGCCTGATGTACCAGGGACGACTCATCGCCCTCGGCAGCCCCCACCAGCTTAAAACAGAGTTAATAAAGGGCGAACTTCTTGAGGTCACCAGCTCAGATTACGCCCAGGCGCTGACAATGCTCTCAGCGGATGCCCGTTATCAGCAGGTAAGCCTGTTCGGCAGCGCCATACACGTCGTTGTCGACGAAGCTCATGCCGCCTCCCCCCAAATCAAACGACTACTGGAGTCCGGTGGAGTTGGCGTACACGGTGTCAACCGCATTCCCTTTTCCATGGAGGACGTGTTTATCTCACTGATGGAAGCGCAGGAAAAGAGCCACTCCGTTTTGGCGGTGCAGAAAGGAGACTGACATGTGGCAGCGAATGCTCAGTGTCATAATTAAGGAATTCATCCAGCTCAGGCGTGACCGGCGCTCCATGGCAATGGTGTTTGCCCTGCCCATAATACAGATGTGCATCCTGGGCTACGTGGTGAAAACCGATATCGAAAATGTTTCCCTCGTGGTCTGGGATGCCAGCAACACAGTGGAAAGCCGCGAGCTCATTCAGAGTTTTCACCACACGGAATTTTTTAACGTGAATTATTACGCTTTCGATTATGAAGAAATCGCCAGCCGCATCGAATCAGGAGACGCCAAGGGTGCGCTGGTGATTCCGCCCGAATACTCCAGAAATATTAACCGCGGGGAGCCCGCCCCGGTACAGTTTTTCACGGACGGGTCAGAGCCGGGCGCCGGCATTCAGTCGCTGGCCAACGCCAACCTCATCGTCGCCAACAAAGGCGCCGAGTTCACGAGCAAAGGTCAATTAAGTGAGGTAGAGCTGCCAATCTCACTTCAGCCGCGGATCTGGTACAACCCGGCCATGCAGAGCTCCGTGTTTTATCTGCCTGGGCTTGTCGGCATACTTTTGCAGAACATCACCATCATCCTGACCTCCATAGCCATTGTTCGTGAGCGGGAACGCGGCACCATGGAGCAGCTCAATATATCCCCTCTGCGCCGGGGAGAGCTTATCGTGAGCAAGCTGATACCCTATGTAATAATCGGCTATACTCAGCTGCTCCTGGTAATTAGCACTGCCATCGTCGTCTTCGGCATGCCGATGCACGGCAATTTTCTACTGCTTTTAGCACTGTCCTCTTTGTTCCTCACTTTCTCGTTGGCCCTCGGCCTCCTGATTTCCACTATTTCACAGAACCAGTTCCAGGCCATGCAGGCCAGCTTCATGGTGCTGGTGCCCACCGTTTTTCTCAGCGGCTTCATTTTTCCCATTGAGTCAATGCCGAAGGCGGCACAATGGATTGCCTCGGTTATCCCTCTCACCTATTACCTGCGTATCCTGCGCGGCATCGTGGTGAAGGGTGTGGGCATAGAATACCTGTGGCAGGATGCCGCCATACTCGCCGGCTTTACCGTGGTCACCCTCATCATTGCCACCGTCAAGATAAGAAAAAACCTCGACTAGGCCCGGAAAGCTTCTAATTTGCCTGTTGTCATCTTTGTTGCTCATTTGACACATCTGTCATAATAATGTACGGTAGATACGAATGACGCTCGGGTTCAGGTACACAATTTATCTGTCAGCAGGCAATTGATGGGGTTTATATGGCCTATACCAGTGCCAGATGGCGTTTTTTCCTCTGGTACTTTAGTACTATGGCTTTAGAAAAATATGGTGGCAGGCAGGAATATGAGTGAAGACGAATCAAGGAAGCCACTCCTGGCGGAAGTGAAAAAACTGCGCCGGCGCGTCGCTTCCCTTGAAGCCGGGGAAACAAAGCGCAAGCGGGCCGAAGAAGCACTGAGGCAGAGCGAAGAGTACAGTTCGACAATATTGAATCATTCGCCCAACCCCATACTCGTTGCCAACCCTGATACCTCCATCCGCTACGTCAATCCGGCGCTGGAAAAGCTCACCGGCTATTCCATGGTGGAATTGGTTGGCCAAAAAGCACCCTATCCCTGGTGGACGAAGGAGACGTTAGCAAAACTAAAGCGAGACTTTAAAGAAGCGCTCACCCACGGAGTGCAGGCTTTCGAACAATTTTTTAAAAAGAAGAGCGGGGAGCGGTTCTGGGTGGAGATAACTGCTACACCGGTTAAGATTGGTGGAGAGTCGAAATACTATCTGGCAAGCTGGGTGGACATTACCGAGCGCAAGCGGGCAGAGCAAAGAATAAAAGACAGTGAACAGAAATATATCAGTGCGGAAAAGGTTGGCAACTTCGGGCACTTCAGCAGGTATCTTGACACGGACAGGTTAGTCTGGTCAGCGGGAACCTATTACATATTTGGCGTTGACCCGAATCAATGGGAGCTTACCAGGGAGAATGCATATAAAATGGTCCACCCGCAAGACCGAGAAAAGCACCGCCGGGATATTGAAGAAGCTGTGCGTGGGGCTAAAGGCCTCGACACAGAATTCCGCATTATTCGTCCCAGTGGAGAGGAGAGAGTAATTCATACTATTGCCGACGTCACTTTCGATGGTGCCGGAAAACCGGAAAGACTTTTCGGCACGATGCAGGACATCACCGAGCGCAAGCAGGCAGAAGAAGCTCTCCGGGAGTCGGAAGAGATGCATCACGCTCTACTGGAACTGGGGGGAAGAATCGGGGAAGCGGTGGTGATGCTTCAGGATGATGGGCACAGAGTAGCTATGCATGTCTACGCCAGCAACGAGTGGGCGCGTATCACCGGCTATTCCAATGATGAGTTGCTCAATATGTCCATGGCCGAACTCATCCACCCCAGAGACCTTAAAGAGGCCACAAAAAGATATGAAAAGAGGATACATGGTGAAGTCCT
>JABMRL010000033.1 GCA_013202615.1 Dehalococcoidia bacterium | reverse complement strand
ACCACTGCCTGCGCGTACTGGCCTGCATCAAGCATTGAGCTTTCCAGGTGAACGTGGCCGTCGATGAAACCCGGGGACAGGTACTTGCCGGAGAAGTCCAGGGTCTGCTTTGCCTCGTGGTAGTCTCCCACCCCGGCAATGCGGTCATCGCAGATGGCAACGTTGCCCGCTGTGACTTCACCGGTGAAGGTATTTACCACCCCGGCATTGGCGAGGATGAGGTCGGCGGGCTGGTCTCCTCTGGCCACTGCTATCAGCCTGGCCTGCCCGGTTAACGTCATGCTTCGCCCTCTAAATAGCAGATATCAGGCAGGTTGCGGTGTTTCTGGTTGGCATCCAGCCCGTAACCGACGAGGAACTTATCGGGCGCGGTAAAACCGAGGTAGTCAATGTTCACGGGAACTTCCCGTCGTGATGGTTTTTCGGTGAGGGTACAGAGCTTCACCGAAGCTGGTTTTAGTCTCTGTAGATGCTGAAAGAGGAAGGCAGTGGTGAGGCCGGTATCCACGATGTCCTCCACGACCAGCACATTCCTCTCCCGTACCGGTGTCTCCAGCTCCTTGACCACCTTGATTTTGCCCGAGCTCTGTGTGCCACTGCCATAGCTGGATAGCCCGATGAAATCTACTTCGAGAGGGAAATCGAGATGGCGGATAAGGTCGGCAATAAATACAAACGAACCTCTGAGGACGCCCAGCAGAAGAGGATTCCGGTTGCGGTAATCTTTACTGATTTCGGAGGCGAGCCGCCTGACAGCAGTCTCAATCTCGTGACGGTCGAAAAGGACGTGGAGTTCCGCTTTGGAATTCATATCTAGTTGAGATTATAAACCTAACCGTTTTACCTGTCCACCGCAAACCGGCAGGTCGGTAGGCGCTTATTTGACATTTGGCAAAACCAGTGCCAATTCAAGACGTCAGCCAAGCAGCACTAAGGGCGCTATTCCCAATAGCAAGTTCTTATCAATATGGCTGGAGGAACTGTAGACGTCTATTGATAACCAAGTAGGGATCGAGCCACGCCGACTCTAGCGCCTGCCCCTCATTACGAAGTACAGCACGACAAGGACAACGAGGATAACGATTAAAACAATACTCAGAGTCGTCGACATTGATAAACATGCCTCCTTTCAACTAGGAATTCAGAGATCTAGCCATATCATTGCACCAGGCTGCACTCTTTCAGAATGATATTCCTCTCGTAGCCAGTATATGTACCCTGTACCGTTTGCTCCTGCCCTTCAGTCAGTCGCGATAAATGCGCGCTATGCTCGCGGCTGAAAGTGCAGCGGACCTTCCAGGTCGATGGTCTTCCGGCACCGGCCAGGATGATGTAGAAAATATCCAGGTTGTCTTTGGCGAATATTTTTTGCACGAGTCCGGTTACTTTAAGCAACTTGTTCAATAATTTAGCATTCGTGCCTGCCCTGTCCGAATTGAAGGCGGCATCAAGTTCTTCCACGGTCGCGTTTATGGTGCCGGTGGCTGTATCTGGTTCAAGGGTTGGAGCGGCTACCGGTTCCTGTGCTGGCACCGCCGCTACTTCGGGCTCAGCTTTCGCTACCGGCTCTTTAGCTGGCTCTGCTTCCGGCGGCGGTTCCGTCTCCGGTGCTGATTCCGGTTCGTTTACCGGCTTTTCGTCCTCGGTGGCCTCGGTTTCTGGTTCAGGCGGTGGCGCAGGTTCTCTCTCCACCTCTACCTCGGCTTCAACTGCTGCGACCGGTTCAGGGGGAGATGGTGCCTCGGGCGCTGCTTCTGCTTCCAGCGGTGCTGGTGGTGGTACTGGTGCTGGGTCTGGTTCTACTGCCACTTCAGCTTCGGCAGCTGGTGCCGGCAATGGCTCCTCTTCCGGGGCCAGACTCACATTGAGCGACCTCTCTTCCTGCAGCTCCCGGTAGGTTTTTGGTATTCTCTTAAAAGCGCCGGATAGCAGCGGATGCCCACACCACTGGCAAGCCCAGTCCTCTGTTCTCAGTGCCTCCCGACCACAATTAGGGCATCTTGGCATATGGAACCTCTTTTCACAGATTATACCATATTATTTTTCTATGTAAACTAGCGGGGCGCCATAAGCTTCCACCCGATGTTTTAAACAGCGTTCAGGGCGCATTGACATCCGTTAGCGCCGACAACCTGGAAAGGAAGAAATTACCGGAAAAAGCCTGAAAAAGACCGGAGGTATTGACAAAAGGCCGAAAAAATATTAGAAATATATAACGTTAGAAATATTTAACTATGGAGCAGGAGGATGAGAGCGAAGAAAATATTCTGGGCGGTTGCCATAGCGGCGCTTGTCGTGGCTATCGTTCTTATTGCATTGGAAGCTTACTACGTGGTGGTGGCATTTGTAGTCGGGCTTCTGCTCATGGGCTACCGCGAGATATGGTCATTGCTCAGGCGGCGCAAGATGCCACCCATTGACGAGCGGGTAAGAGAAAATACCGGCAAATCAGTGCGAAATGGCTTTATCTTTTTTGTGGTGGCCATAGCTTTCCTCATGCTACCCTTCAGCGTCAGGCTGGTTGAGGAACCGGATACGGTGCAGGTGCTGGGGGCGCTGTTTATCGCTGCCGGAGCCGTTTATCTTTTTTCCTATCTTTACTATGACCGGGTGGAGCCGCGACTTACGGAAAAGCGTCTAAAACTGTTCAAGACCTTTATGCTGATTGCGGGCATATCACTCGGGGCGGCCATAATCAGCATTTTCCTGCATAATGCGATTTACGCCATTGCTGTGCACTTCTGGGGCGCCGATTTCGAGGAACCAGTCTTCTTCATTATCTCCGTTTTTCTCTGCCCGCTGGGTTTTGCGGTGGGAATCATCGGCAGCGTGGTGATATACCTCAAAGCCCTGTTCGGCAAAGCGGCTTGAATATATACCGGTTTATATTTCGGATTTAATTAGGGATATGACGGCTGGCGGATAGCGATGAAGACCAGGATTAAGGAATACCGCATCAGGCTCGACCTGACCCAGGAGAAACTGGCCGAACTGGTCGGTGTCCGACGGGAGACCATCATTTTTCTGGAGCAGGGCAGGTACAATCCATCGCTGCGGCTGGCGTATAACGCTGCCCGGGCATTAAAGACCACGATTGATGAACTGTTCACCTTTGAGGATTAGAGGTCGATTTTTTATTCTTAAATCCGACACATTGTCTATTGACATCACTGTCATCTTGGTATACTCTTAAGCACAAAGCGAACATACGGGAGGCAGCAATGGAGAAATCATCTACCGGTCTGGATGAAAACGTCGCCGGATTACTGTGCTATGTGCTGGGCTGGATAAGCGGGCTGGTCTTTATCCTGATTGAACAGGAAAGCAAGTTCGTACGCTACCATGCCATGCAGTCGATTTATGTCTTTGGCGCTATCACTGTTGCTGCCATCATTCTCGGCTGGATACCGATTATTGGCACGGTGATTTCAGCCCTCATCGGGCTTATTGGTGTAGCCCTGTGGATTTTCCTCATGATACGGGCCTACCAGGGAGCAAAGCCCAAGGTGCTCTGGGCGGGTGACCTGGCGGAAAAGTGGGTGCAGAAAAAGGGCGGTTAAGCCTGCCGGCTGAGCAGCAGATAGAAGAAGGGAAGGGTTTTCCCCTCCCTTCTTTTTATTAAGCACTGTTAAATTAACGTATGCTCAGTCCACCTGCTTGAAACGACTCTGCGGCGCCCCGCATATCGGGCACTTGTCCGGGGCCGCGCCCTCAACCGTGTAGCCGCAGACCTGGCAGACGGAAAACGACTTCTCTTCCAGTTT
>JABMRL010000208.1 GCA_013202615.1 Dehalococcoidia bacterium | reverse complement strand
CATACTTATGGCCATGTACCGGCGCTACGTTCAGAAGCCGGACCGACTGGATAACCGGCGGGAAGACCTGATTGCCCTGCTGCTTCTTCTCGTTATGGCGGTCAGCGGCTTTGTCGTTGAAGGGTTACGCATCGCCGCCACCGAGCTGGAGGCCAGCCCGGAATGGGCGGCATGGTCGCCCGGCGGTTACCTCGTTGCTCTGGGACTCAGGGGACTGAGCCAGTCGGCATTGCTTTCCTGGCATCAGGTTATCTGGTGGCTGCATTCCATTTTAGTGTTGGGCGCGATTATTTACATCGCATTGACCTGGAATCGATTATGGCACATCATCGTTTCGCCGCTAAATGTCTTTTTCCGCAATCTTGAGGCACGGGGTGCCCTGGTGCCGATTGATATGGAGGCAACGGAGACCTTCGGGGTCGACCGTATTCAGAATTTCACCTGGAAGCACCTGCTGGACCTTGACGCCTGCACGCGCTGCGGGCGCTGCCAGGACAGCTGCCCCGCTTACCTCAGTGGCAAGCCGCTGAGCCCGAAGAAGGTAATCCAGGACCTGAGGGGACACCTGCTGGAGCGGGCACCGGCGTTGCGGAAACGGAGAAGTGAGGAAGAAGCTCCTGAAGATAACGGGCGGATGATTGGTGGGGTGGTGGTCGAGGACGAAATATGGAACTGCACCACCTGCTATGCCTGCCAGGAGGTCTGTCCGGTATACGTCGAGCCCATGGTCAAGCTCATTGAGATGAGGAGAAACCTGGTGATGGAGCAGGCAACTATTCCCGAGACCGGGGAGGGCGCCCTGAAATGCCTTGAGACCAGGGGGCACCCGTGGCGGGGGACTACACTGAGCCGCACCGACTGGGCAGAAGGGCTTGAAGTCAAAACGCTGGCTGACGATAGCGATGTTGACCTGCTGTTCTGGGTCGGCTGCACCGAGGCTCTGGAGGAAAGAAGCACTCGGGTGGCTCAGGCTATTGTCGGGATACTGAAAACGGCGGGTGTGAACTTCGGTATCCTGGGGGCTGAAGAGGTATGCTGCGGCGACCCGGCACGTCGGCTGGGCAACGAGTACCTTTTCCAGATGCAGGCGCAGCAGAATATTGAACTGCTGAATAACTACGGCATCAAGAGGATAGTTACCGGCTGTCCCCACTGCTACAATACATTGAAAAATGAGTACCCCCAGTTTGGCGGCGTGTTTGAAGTTCTGCATCATACCGAGATAATTAACCGCCTAATCGAGGAAGGCAAACTGCCGGGCATCAAGGAAATGTCCGGTCTGGTTACCTACCATGACTCGTGCTACCTGGGGCGGTATAACAACATTTATGATGTGCCGCGGCAGGTTCTGCGCCGTCTCGGCGGGGTGAAGCTGGTGGAGATGGCACGCAATCTGGAACACGGCTTCTGCTGCGGTGCCGGCGGCGGGCACCTGTGGCTGGAAGAGCAGAAGACGGGCGAGAGAATCAATGAAATGCGTACCGAGCAGGCGCTGGCAACAAAGGCCGGGGTCATCGCTACGGCCTGTCCCTACTGCCTGCAGATGTTTGAGGATGGGATACAGACCAAAGAGGCGGCGGAATCGGTCAGGGCCATGGACATCGCCGAGCTGGTGATGAAGGCGCTCTCCTGACGTTTGACGGTATATCGGGAATATTGTAATTTATATTTAGAGAGAATCTGAGCAGGAGGGGAGATATGCGCAAAGTAGCGGTAGTTGGCGTGGGGGAAACGAACTTCAGCGGCCCGCAGGAAAAGACGAGTGTTGAGCTCTTTGCCGAAGCGGCTGCGGAAGCGCTTGCGGAATCAAATCTGAAACCGAAAGACATTCAGGCCCTTTTCCTGGGCAACGCGCTGGGAGATTTTACGGAAGGACAGGGCTCGGTACAGGCTTTTGCCGCCGAGAATATCGGCTGCTTTAACGTGCCGGCCAATCGATATGAAGGCGCATGCGCCTCGGCGAGCATGGCGGTACGGGATGCCTGGATGTGGGTGGCTTCCGGTTTCTATGACGTGGTTCTGGCCGGCGGCGTGGAACGGGCAGCCAGCATGGGAACACCGCTGGCCACGCGCACCTTTGCCATGTTCAGTGATTCACGCTACGAGTTTGCCTCGGGCCTTACCTTTCCGGCCGTATTCGCCATGCTGGCTCACCTGTACTCGGCGAAATACGGCATACCGCTGCCGAAGTTGAAGGAGCAAATGGCTACCGTTTCATTGCAGTCTTACAAGCACGGCAGGCTAAACCCGAAGGCACACCTGCGCAAAGAGGTGACCATGGAGTCGGTACTGAGCTCTTTCATGGTTAGCACGCCGATACAGTTGCATGACTGCTGCCCGTTTTCCGATGGTGGCGCCGCTCTGGTGCTGGCTTCGGAAGAGGCCGCCAGGAAGCTGACCGATAAGCCGGTTTTCGTCATCGGCACGGGCCAGGCTTCCAGCGGGACT
>JABMRL010000207.1 GCA_013202615.1 Dehalococcoidia bacterium | reverse complement strand
TACTGGCGCATCGTCCATAACCTGGTGCGATAACCGGCTGGCATTATGTTACGGGTAAAAGGATACTTCCCTGGCGGAATGGCAGCGGCTTCATTTTCTGATACATCATCGGGGCTATATACCCTCTCAACCACAATACCATCAACCGTTGTCTTGAACTCTCTTTTTCTTTCTTTCATTTCTGCCATGACTTCTATCACCGCCTTCCCGCCATGATTTCCCGCAAATAATAATAACGTTGCAGGAGGATATTTGCAATGATGGCTTCACGTCACTATCTGGAAACAGGCCTGAAATAAGGCATCCAGTGGTGAATTATTTATAATATTTGCCCGATAATGGTATTGAATACAACACAGTACAAAAGTGGGAGTATCAGGGAGTATTATGCAGTATATGGGCGTATTTTTTCCGATACTCTGTTAAGGGGTAATATAACGGTTTATCGTCCCATTTCAACTGCCTTATTCGGGTTTTTCTCTTTTGACTTATCATTTTTTGTCTGCTAAAGTACACTAGTTTTCAAGGCTCCGAAGTGCAATATGAAGCTAAAAGATACCCGCAAGGAGGTTATGTAAAGTTATCACCGGCAGGCTTTAATAGTAGCTTCATTGCACTCGGTTGACCGGTTTCTCCCGCCACTTCCCTGTTTTTTGTTTCCGCTTTGTGAATGATTTTGTATTACTATGGCTGATAAAGAACATAAGATACGCTGCCAGAACCTGTGGAAAATCTTTGGCCCCAGTCCGCAGAGTGTGCTTGATTTAATTAAGAATGGCGCCTCCAAGCAGGAGGTTATGGAAAAGACGGGGCATGTTATCGCTATACGAGACGTCTCCTTTGAGGTTCAGGAAAACGAAGTATTCGTGGTAATGGGGCTTTCGGGAAGCGGTAAGTCCACCCTTGTACGCTGTATAAATCGTCTTATGGAGCCCACCAGTGGCTCTATTTTCATTGAAGGCGTCAATGTCGGTGAAATGAGCAACCATGACCTCAAGGAACTGCGCCGCCATAAACTGAGCATGGTCTTTCAGCACTTCGGTCTCTTACCGCACAGGTCAGTTATCGATAATATCACGTTTGGCCTGGAGGTACGCGGGGACAGCAAGAAAGAACGGCAGGAAAGAGCCCAAGACATCCTGGAGCTGGTAGGCCTGGGTGGCTGGGAGAATTCGCGGATTCAGGAACTGAGCGGCGGTATGCAGCAGCGGGTGGGTTTTGCCCGCGCCCTAGCGGTAGGTTCAGAGTTCCTGCTTATGGACGAGCCTTTCAGCGCCCTTGACCCGCTTATCCGCCGCCAGATGCAGGAAGAATTTTTAAATCTGCGCCAGCAGTTGAAAAAAACCGTGATTTTTATCACCCACGACCTCCTTGAAGCTCTCACCCTAGGCGACCGTGTCGCCATCATGCGGGATGGAGAGATAGTCCAGCTGGGTACCCCAGAGGAAATCGTCACCAGCCCATCGGATGACTATGTACGCGAGTTCGTTAAAGACGTGCCTCGTGGCAAAGTGCTGCCGGTTCGCAATATCATGGAGGAACCTTTGGTAGTCATCACAGAAGAACAACCGGTTGCGGCAGCTATCGGGGAAATGGAGAAGAAAGAAGTCGACTTTGCCTTCGTGGTGGATAGCACCGGCATATTCAAAGGTGCCTTAACCAAGGAACAAGCCATTAACACCAAGGATAACGGGTCGGTAAAAGCGGGCGAAATAATCGAACGGGAATGCCCCACCGCGCTGTCCAATGCGACCCTCGAGCACTGCCTGCAGCTGGTAGCGGAGTGTGACATCCCGGTGGCTATTCTCGATGAGGGGCAGCGCCTGAAGGGTATGGTCACCAGAACGGCCATAATCCAGGCTACCAGTGGCAATGGCGCCCAGAACGGTTCCAATGGGAAACGCTAGCCGGTCAGAATCGAAATGCGGATGCTCGTTATATCTTCATTCATACACCAAGAGAGGAAAGAGTAAAACCTGACACTGCTCTACCTGTGCTATTCAAGATAGACGATTAAATAAGGGGATAAACTATGTTTGATTTTCCAGAACAGTGGGTCATTGGATGGGAGGTCATCAAGTTGATTGATGGGCTGGTGGACTGGGTGGTGATAAACTGGGAGCCCTTTTTCCTCGTCGTCAGGACCATAGTGCTAGGCATTTTAGTCCCTTTCCGGAACTTTCTGGAGTGGCTCCCCTGGTGGGTTGTGATTGTGACCACAGGACTGATTAGCTGGCGGATGGTAAATACATGGTTCGGCGTGATAGCCATGCTGTTCCTCGTATTCATGAGTTTCATGGGACTGATTGAGCTGGCCATGTTAACACTGGCCATTACCCTCACGGCAACCCTGCTGTGCGTGGTCCTAGGAGTCCCTATCGGGGTTGCCGCCGCCAAGAGCGACCGCTTTGAGAGGATATTACGGCCAATCCTGGACGGCATGCAGACCCTGCCCAGCTTCGTGTATCTTATCCCGGCGCTGATGCTCTTTGGGCTGGGGATGACACCGGCGGTGATGGCTACCATGATATATGCCATCGCGCCTATCATCCGCCTCACCAACCTGGGAATACGGCAAGTTGAACCCTCGGTGGTAGAGGCCGGCAAAGCCTTCGGCACCACGCCCTGGCAGCTGCTGCGCAAGGTGCAGGTCCCGCTGGCCATGCCCACCATCCTGGCCGGACTGAACCAGACAATCATGATGGCACTGGCCATGGTGGTCATCGCCTCCATGATAGGCGCCAAGGGCCTGGGAGCAGAGGTCTTAAATGGCATCGCACGAATAGAACCGGGTAGAGGGTTCATAGCTGGCATCAGCATCGTGTTCATGGCTATCATCCTGGACCGCATCAGCCAGGCGTTTGCCAGGAAACCAAAAGCACGTCCGGCTACATAGCGCCAGCTTCGTCGGCGCCATGGCGAGCAGTGCCAGTATACGGGGCGTTTTACCGTCCCGGAAAGAAAAACTGAAAGGAGGTGAGCCAGAAACCGGTAAAAAGATATTTTACACCGCTTGAAAGCTTACCACCCGAAAGGGTAAAACATACTTAGATAAATAGGAGGTGACTTGTTTTGCATAAACGCAAATTCCATCGAACAAACGGACTGCTATCCTTCACCACACTGGCGTTAGCAGCATTGCTGGTCATTGGCATAGTCCTGGCCGGCTGTGCTCAACCGGCTCCTGCTCCAGCGCCGGCACCGGCACCCACACCTGCTCCAGCACCCGCACCCGCTCCCGCTCCAGTTCCAGCACCTGCTCCAGTTCCGGCACCATCTCCAGCTCCTGCTCCACCACCTGAGGAAGAGAAGCCCACCATCAAATTCGCTGATACCCAGTTTGAGTCCCTGTGGATAAACAACGCCGTCGCCAAATTCATTATCGAGGAAGGCTACGGCTACCCGGTGGAGACCATCGAGACGACTACAGTCATCGCTCAAGTGTCTCTGGCCAAGGGTGACATCCACGTGTGGATGGAGCTGTGGCAGCAGAATCTTATTGATTGGTACAACGAGGAAACTGCCAAAGGTAACATTGAGAATGGGGGGATGACCTACGAGGGTGGCCCACAAATGTTCCTTATACCCACATGGGTTGCCGAGGAGTATAACATCAAGACCATATTTGACATGAAGGACCACTGGGAGCTGTTCAAGGACCCGGAGGACACCAAGAAGGGAGCCTTCATCAACTGCATGATTGGCTGGCAGTGCGGCGCCATCAACCCGGTGAAGCTGGAAGCCTACGGCCTGACCGAATACTACAACATCATCTCGCCGGGCAGTTCCGGGGCGGAGGAGGCAGCCATGGCTGGTCCCCAGAAGAAAGGGAATCCGGTGTTCGGCTATTACTGGGCACCCACCGCGCTCATGGGAGCGTATGACTGGTATGTCCTGGAGGAGCCTGAATATAATAAGGAACTCTGGGACCAGATAATTGCCGCCAAGGATGACCCCAGCCTTAGGCCCCTCAGCGAAGCGTGCGCCTACGAGACCCTGCCCATCGACAAGGGCTTCCACAAGAGCCTCAAAGAGATAGCCCCTGACGTGCGGGAAATGCTGATGAAAATGGTGGTGGGACTGCAACCCATCAACGTGACCGCGGCCTGGGCCGTTGAAAATGAGGTCCAGGACTGGGAACTGGCGGCTTTATACTACTTCGAGAATTATGAAGACCGCTGGAGCACCTGGGTTACCGACGACGCCTACAAGAAGATAAAGGAGGCATTGGCGCAACAATAGTCAGCGATTGCGTCTGGATTGTCTCCAACCTGTTTTAATCGAAGGGGAGCCGGTACCGGCTCCCCTTCGATTAAAACAGGTTGGAGACAATCCAGACGCAATCGCTGACTATTGTTGCGCCAATG
>JABMRL010000206.1 GCA_013202615.1 Dehalococcoidia bacterium | reverse complement strand
TGACCGGCTGAGAACCACGGCAGGGTCGCACCGCCGGATATTCGTGGTAGAGACGATGGGCAGGCATTCGGGCTGGCTGGCCCTGGAGGGCGGTGAGTCCTGCGGCGCCTACATCATACTCATTCCGGAGTGTGATTTCTCCATGGAGAGGGTAAATGAACTGCTCCTGGAGGGGAGAGAGACGGGAAGCCGTTACGAGATTGTCATCGCTGCTGAGGGAGCCAAGCCCATCGGGTACCAGGAGTTCGTCAGGCAGGAAGGTGTGGACGGTTTCGGCCACAAGATGCTGGGTGGGATTGGCGAGTACCTGGCCAGTGAAATCTATAAAGGTACCGAGGTGGAGACGAGGAGTGTTGTTCTCAGCCACCTGCAGCGCGGCGGCGCCCCCTGCGCCTATGACCGGAGAATGGGGCGATACTTTGGCATTGCCGCGGTTGACCTGATTATGAACGGGGATTTCGGCAAGATGGTATGTTATCGAAACGGCGAGGTTACCGCCTGTCCGATGGACAGGGTCGTCGGTCGAACGAGCTATGTAGACCTTGAAAAGCACTATGACATGGAGCGGTACAGCGGACGCCGGAGCATTTTCAGGTGAAGAGAACGAGGTGTTAAATTATGGGCGCGTCAATAACTGGTGATAGGATTGATGGCCTGGTGGAGCAGGCGGTTTTCAGCGCCGATGAACCGGTCAGGGAAGAGAACCGACGGCAAATTCGGGAACTTGCGGCCGGGCAGGGCATTTATCCGGCAAGCATTCAGGGACTGTATGACGCCGCTGGCAAAGGAGCCTACCACAATAAAACTGTCCCGGCAATAAACGTCCGGGGTATTACCTATGAGGTAGCCCGGGCCGTTTTCCGTGCGGCGCTGAAGCATAAGGTTGGTGCCTTTATCTTTGAAATTGCGCGCTCGGAAATGGGCTATACCAAGCAGAGGCCGGCAGAATACGTCACCTGCATACTGGCGGCGGCCATAAAAGAGGGATTCCAGGGGCCTGTTTTCATACAGGGCGACCATTTTCAGATGAACCAGAAGAGATACAGCGCCGACCCGAAGCAGGAAATAGAGGGCATGAAGGCATTAATCAAAAAGGCGGTTGGTGCTGGCTTTCTGAATATCGATATTGATGCCTCCACGCTGGTTGATATAGAAAAAGAAAACCTGGAGCAGCAACAGGCGGAGAACTGCCGCGTCACTGCGGAAATGACCGGCTTCATCCGCAGCATAGAGCCGTCAGGGGTTACCGTTTCCGTCGGTGGTGAAATCGGGGAGGTGGGCAAACAGAACAGCACGGTGGAAGACCTGCGGGCGTTTATGAGCGGTTATCTTGCTCTGCTGGGGCCGAATGTCAGGGGAATCTCCAAAATCAGCGTGCAGACCGGAACGACGCATGGTGGAGTGGTCCTGCCGGATGGGGGAATCGCCAGCGTGGAGCTTGATTTTGATACCTTGAGGGAGCTTTCCAGGGCAGCCCGTGAGGAGTATGGCATGGGCGGTGCCGTGCAGCACGGGGCTTCCACTTTGCCTGATGAGGCCTTTCATCTGTTCCCGGAGACCGGCACTGTGGAGGTCCATCTGGCCACCGGCTTTCAGAATATCATCTACGATAGTCCCCATTTCCCTCAGGGATTGATGGAAAAAATAAACACGCATCTGCTTGAGCAGTACAGCGACGAGAGAAAGTCGGGCGATACCGAGGAGCAGTTCCTGTATAAAACGCGCAAGAAAGCCTTTGGCGATTTCAAGAAAGAGATGTGGAGCATGTCCCCAGGCAACCTGAAAAAGATTGGGGAAGCGCTGGAAGAGCGCTTTAGCTACCTCTTTCAGAAACTTAACGTGTTCAATACCGTAGAGCTGGTAGAGAAATACGTGGTCGAATAACCTCTGTATCCGGCAGAACCACGGCCAGGGTGCCCTCTAAGGGAGCTCAAGAGACCTCAGCTTGTCCAGTCGGTCGAAGTTATGGGTGGCGTCAATCCAGCGGACAGTGCCGGAACTGGAGCGCATGGCCAGAGACTGGGTGGCAGCGCCGCCGCTGAAATAGCGGACGCCCTTCAGTAGCTCACCGGTGCTGACCCCGGTGGCGGCGAAAAACACATCTTCGCTGTTTATCAGGTCGTCGGTGTAATAGACTTTATCGAGATTAATACCGTCTGCCAGGGCTGCATCCCGCTCTTTTTTATCACGCGGCCAGGCCTTGCATTGAATCACGCCGCCAATGCACTGTAATGCCGCAGCCGTGAGCACGCCTTCAGGTGTACCGCCGACACCCATCAGAACATCCACCCCTGTCTCGGGCAGGGCGGCCTCGATGCCCGCCGCCAGGTCACCGGCAGGGATTAACTTTACCCGTGCGCCCACGTTTCTGATTTCCGATAAAAGCTGCTCGTGGCGCGGCCTATCCAGGACCACTACCGTGAGGTCCGATACGTTTCGTCTTTTGGCGTGGGCGATGTTTTCCAGGTTCTCCTCGGTCGGTGCATTGATATCGATTACGCCCCTGGCCTCCGGTCCGGTAACGATTTTGTTCATATAGACAAACTGCCGTGGGCAGTTCATGGTACCCTGAGCCGAAAGCGCCACGGCGGAGATGGCTCCGGGAAGGCCATTGGCCACCAGCGTGGTGCCATCTACCGGGTCGACCGCAATATCGACCTTCAAATCCGCGCCGTTGCCGATGCGCTCGCCGATATAGAGCATGGGCGCTTCGTCTTTCTCGCCCTCGCCGATGACCACGATGCCATCCATGCTGACATAGCCCAGAGCCAGACGCATGGCATCCACCGCTGCCTGGTCCACCAGTTCCTTATTGCCTCTGCCCAGATAGCGGGCGGCGGCCATTGATGCCGCCTCGGTGGCGCGCACCAGTTCCATGGCGATGTTCCGTTCAATATGCCGGCGAGAATGTGCACTTTCCATCATCTGACCTCACTGGCGGATATATATATTCAGCGTACCACCCATTTCCCTGACTCGACGGCGGTGAGAAAATCGAGCAGCGCCCGATTGAAGATGTCCGGCTCTTCCAGATTGATGACATGACCGGACTGGGGGAAAACGAGCAATCCAGCCCCGGGCATATGTTTTTTCATTATCAGCGCCGGGTCGATGCACCACTCATCCTCGTCACCAATCATGATGAGTGCCGGTGTTTTCAGTTGTTTGAGCTTCGCCTCGAGTTCGGAAACCGGGGGCCGCTTGATAATGACCTCGCGGATAAGGTGAACCGACCCTTCATTGGAATGGGCGGCGAGTTCATCGACAAAATCCTGCCAGCCGCGCGGGTCCTTCCGCTTGTACTGGATACGGTTTGGGCCTTGAGCATACTGCTTGGCCATTGCTTTCCATCCCCCTGCTTCGAGCTGCCGCGCTGTTTCTTCCAGAGAAGGCACGAACGTATCCCGCCCGGTAGTGCCGGCGCCGCTGGCAACCATAATCATGGCCCTGGTCATTTCCGGGTGGGCGATGCCGAAATTGAGGGCGACATTGCCGCCCATGGAGCAGCCACCCACGTACGCCTGTTTAATGCCGAGGTAGCTCAGCAGCTGGTACAGGTCCTCGACGAGTATGTCCTGTGAGTAGTCGGAGGCTTTCTGCGGTACGTCCGACGGAGGAAAACCGCGCTGGTTGTAGGTGATGACCCGGTAGCGACGCGAGAAGAATCTCACCTGAGGCTCCCAGCTCTTGCACGTTCCGGCGAACTCGTGGCTCAGCACCAGCGGGAAGCCATCCCCGGTAACTTCGTAGTATAGATTAATTCCGTTCACCATAGCTCTGGGCATAATGTCCTCCCTGGCGCAACGGCTGATTTTGAAGCTGGAACTATGCGCGGCTTTCGTTATATTATCGCTTCAACCTTTTGTTGTCAATCCCATGGGGAATCAATAAATATTTTGTTGC
>JABMRL010000205.1 GCA_013202615.1 Dehalococcoidia bacterium | reverse complement strand
GCTTCTTCGGCGTCACGCTTTGCTTTTTCCCTGGCCTCGCGCTCTGCTTCTATCCTGGCTTTTCTTTCTGCTTCCTCGGCCTGTTTCCTGGCCAGCTTCTCTTTTTCCTGGGCTTTCTTCACTTCTTCGGCGTCACGTTTTGCTTTTTCCCTGGTCTCGCGCTCCGCCTCCAGCTTGTTTAGTCTCTCTATTTCTTCTGCTTTCTTGGCTAATTCAGCCTCAAGCCTTACCTTTTCCTTGGCCTCGCGCTCTGCTTCTATCCTGGCTTTTCTTTCTGCTTCCTCGGCCTGCTTCCTAGCCAGTAACTGTGCCCGTCGCTGTCTGGCACGACTGCCCGCCAATACTGGATAGTGACAGTACTGACAGTAGTCCCCACTACCGGTTGTTTTTTGGCCACAGTTAGAACATCTCGCCATATATGACCTCGTCACTGTTAATTTGTAGTATATTCTATCCTATATTGCGTTTTCAGGCAAAGGTGGTACCGGGTATTTAAAACTGTCTGCTGGTATGGATAACTAACTGCGCCTGGGACCCAGTGCCAGCACTAAAACGGTGACAATAAGCAGGATGATGACGAGGAACAGCGCGCCAATAAGGTAGATTACCCAATCGGGTGTGCCCTGAACAGGTGCCGGTGATGATGGTAAGGGTGGCGATGGCTGCGGTGGAGTCATGGGTACCGATGGCGTTGCTGGCGATGGGGTGGGGATGGGGACCACTATCGTTGGTGGAGTGGATGGTTGTACCAGGGATGATTGTGGCAACTCGGTGGTGAATGAGCCCACCGCACTCCAGGCGCTTTTCGTGTCAGAGTTAGTGGCTCGTACCTTCCAGTAGTACGTAGTACCGTAATTCAGGTCCAGGTTTCCCTGCCAGGCAGTAGCGGGCAGGGAGAAATCACCGGTTCGGTTAACAACCAAATTGACGAACTGAGTATCGCTGGCTGCAAGCAACTCATAGGTTACTGCCCCTGACACTGCGCTCCACTGAAATAGCGGTTTAACGGGCACTCCCATTTTCCCGGCTTCAGGACTCGCCAGTCCGATAGTAGCTAAATCCGTACCCAGACAGGTATGGAACGACCATTTCGATGACCACGGGCTCAAGACCGGCTCTTTGACTCTCACCCGCCAGTAGTACTTGGTTGCCGGGTCAAGGCTCGGTAGCCTTACCGAGCTCGCTTTTGTTGTTCCTTCGAAGTCAGTGGGAACGGAGGAAAAGTCGGTATCAAAATCAAGCTGCCATTCATATCCGGTCGCGCCGCTCTCTGCCTCCCAGTCCAGGAGAACATCAATAACGGAGTGATTGTTCAGCGTGCCGATGCCACCTTCATTATCGGCGGGGGAGACCGGTGTTGCCGGCGATGGAAGGCTATCATAAAAGGTCAGCAATCTGGTCTCATCAGTATCGACTGACCACAGATGGTCGTCGTGGTACCATAGCCGGGACAGTTTGGCTCCATCGCTCAGCCCTCGAGTAACCGTCTGAAAAGTAGGGCCCAACGAGTATGTCGGGTTCAGACAGCGTTCCATGCCGCCATCTGCCTGTGTGTTGCTGGCGTACAGCACGCCACTGGAAGTAACCATTATCTGATTGAGCGTCCCGCCGCCGGGCAGCGTGGTATCGATACGCTCCCATTCATCACTGGAGCCTACCTTGAAGCGGTAGACGCCTTTATCCGCAGTGTTGCTGGCGGCATAGACAAAGTGATTGCTGGTGAAGTCCGGGTCGAAAGCTACAGATACTGACCCGCTGAGCGGCGACGATGTAGCGTCAGCTGGCAGCGGTTCAAATCTCTCTCCATTGTGGTTGGAAAGGTAGACCCAGCCGTCACTGTTGCCGATGAGCACCGTCCCGTATTGGTTGAAGGCAGGCGAGAGTGCCATGGAGTTTATCGTTTGGCTGCCCACGATGGCTCCGCTTCCGTATGTGTAACCGCCGTCTGTCGTGCGGTACACATAGGCGTTGCCGCTGACGTAACTGCCGATGAACAGGGTGGCATCATCAACCGCATTCAGGGCGTGAATCGGCAGCGAGGCGCTGGAATCGGGGTCAGCGGTGGGGTATTTGGCGTAACGCTGTCCGTTATCAACTGATTTCCAGAGCACCGGCTGCCCGTTACTGTTACCGGCCAGGAAGATGACCTGGCTGCCATTTCCGTACCGCGGAGAGAGTTCAATCAGGTCAATGGCATCAACATCTGCCAGGCTGCTGGAGTATAACCGTTCCCATTTCTGCCCATCATCGGTGCTTCGCCAGAAGCAGTAGTTGGCGCCGAAGGTCAGCATAAAAAGCGTGGTATCCTCATTATAGTCAGGGGAAGGGGCGAAAGAGGTGATGTCGGTAATATAGTTGTCAATCAAACCGGTCTGATTCCAGACGGTTCCGCCGTCCTCGCTCAGCGAGAAAGCGCTGTCACTGCCGCTGGTCGCGGCATAGGTCAGGTAATTGCTGTGGAAGTCGGCGTTCATGAGGACACAGGTCTTGGAGCCGCCGGTAGGCTCTTCCCGGCTTTTGGCCCAGTCGTTCCCGTTATTCTCGCTGAAACAGACCCGGGCGCTGCTGGCGGCTCCGGCCATCAGGTACGTGGTATCATCAGCCCCGGCAGCGGCCAGGCCGGTAATGTCGATATTGCTCATATTGTAAGCTGAGCCCGCATCGAGGTCAGTGGCACTGGAGCTTTCCGGCGCCTCCGCGGTTGCAATCTTGTAGACATCGCCGTAACCGGTACCGGTATCAATGGCGATGAACAAGGTGGCATCCGGAGATGTGCCTTCATAGTTATCGGGGAAGGCAATGGCGGCTGAGTTGCCGGCGACCACGGGCGTAGGGGCTCCCGAGTTATCTCTATCAAGCCCTGCGTCGCCAAAAGTTGCGCCCCAGGCGGCAAAGCCGACTTTAAACCTGACCGAGGTATCAGTCTCATCGGTAACCACAGCCACCAGCTGCTGGTCAGCCGCATATAGCGGCGAGAAAGACAGGGCATAAACGTCATAGCTGCCGATATTGCTATCGACCCAGCTGGTGATAACCGGCTCCTCGTCAAGGAGATAAACGCCCCCGAACTCAGAGTTGTCCGTGTCTCTGGTAGCGATGGCGACAATGTTGCTGCTGATATAAGTAACCGCGATACCGGTGATTTCTATATTACCGCCCCCCGCCCCGCCCGGATTTACCCCAAGCTGGCCAAATTCCTTCCCGCCGTCGGTGGAGCGAAAAACGTTGGCCGCAGTGGCGTAATAAATGGTTTTCTCATCCTGCGGGGAGATAGCGATGTCCACTATGCTGTCCTGCACATCACCGATGTATGACCAGCTATAGCCGCCGTCTGTTGACTGGTAAAGAGTGTAGTCAAGCCCCTCTACGTAGGCATAGAGGGTGCCGCTGGCTGACAGGGTCAGGTGCTGAACATCAGAGCCACCGGCCAGTAACCAGTTCCCGGCGTTGCCTTCGGTCGGAATGTCCACCCGGCTCCATTTGACTTCATCGGCTGAGGCGGCAGAAGTTTGTGTCAGGCCAGATACCGTTATGGATAAAAGAATGGCCAGTGATAGCAGCAGCCTGGACTTTACCATGTGGCGAATTTTACTCCGGGGAGAAAGCAAAGTCAATAACTCTGGACAAAAAGAGAGCCCCCCGGTTGCGGGGGGCTCTCGGAGTTACGGAGTGAGACCGTTACCGTGCCTTAGACCGGGCGCCTGGTCCTCATGATGAGGACGATGAGCG
>JABMRL010000204.1 GCA_013202615.1 Dehalococcoidia bacterium | reverse complement strand
CGGAACTGCTCGTTGTAGTATGTTCCAGAGCTGCCGCAGCGGGGGCACGTGGTACGTATCCTGGCCTCAGTTTCCTTATCCATATTTCGCCAGTATCGGTCATACCAGCCCGGGCGTGATGGCATATCAATCTCCTGTAAATGAAATTAAACTTTCAGTCGATTCCCGATTTTGATGCCAAAGTCCTGACATCTGGGTAGCTCCCCCTCTGCGATTGGCCCTTTCATCCCTTCGACCCTGACAGATAGTCCGGGTGCCGCGAGTGATAGCGACGGCGCCTTTTCCCCTACCTGCTTTTCCATCTTTTTCACCGCCTTCTCCAAATCCCGGTCAATACAGGTATCGAAGACCGCCGCCAGCTTCCCTCTCAATTTGATTTTACCAAGTTTATCGATAAATGTCCTGATGCTCCTGGTGGCGTTGCCCATGTGGTTGGGCGAACCGATAACGATGGCATCAAATTCGGTAAGCCCCTCGGGATTTACCTCCTTCAGTTCACGTACCTCAGCTTCAACACCGGAAGCCTGTCTTATACCTTCGGCAATCGTTTCGGCAACCAGCCTGGTGTTGCCGTACTTTGACTCGTAAATTATTATCGCCCTGGCCATTTTGCCTTCCTTAATCAAGACATTAATTACAGTATATAACTGACAGACTACACATGCAGCTCGATGATATCGCCGTCCTGCAGGACATGGTCGCGCTTGACCATGGTACCATCGTGCTTGCCCGAGCCCCACAGTCGAGCGAATTTGAGCTTGGCCCTGAAGTCCTTGTGCACCGCTTCGGCAGCGTCGGCCAGAGTGCTTCCCTTTCCCAGGATAATCGGGTCGTTCATATCCGGCTTCTGGCCGGGGGTCTTGGTGTACACGCGGATAATCTCAAGCAACTGGAAGACCTGCCTTTTCATCTCCTCCAGACCAGCCCCGTCCCTAGCCGAGATGGAAACAAGCGGCAGTTTAGCACCATATCCAGCCTGCAACGACTTAAAGCCGACATCGGTGCCGGGAATGTCCGTCTTGTTGCCCGCAACCAGTACTCTCTGCCGGCTCAGGATTCCCTCTTCGTTTTCGTTCTGACCAAGGCTGATTCTCATCTGCCACAGCTGCTCGATTGCTGATGCCACCTGTTCCACAGGAGCGTCGTTCAAATCAACTACCATAAGCAGGGCATCCGCCCGCCGCAGCATGGGCGGCAGCCACCATTCAATCATCTGGGGCACCAGCGGCGGGGTATCAAGCAACTGTATCTGTATGTTTTCAAAGGGCATCATGCCCGGGCTGGCGGCATAGGTGGTGCAAGGGTAGTCGGCCACTGTCGGCGAGGCGTTGGTCACGCTGGCCACAAGCTGTGATTTGCCGGCGTTGGGCAGCCCGACCACGGCCACCTGAGCGGCGCCTTCTTTCTCAATCGCCATGGTCATCCGCTGGGCACCGCTCTTCTTGCCCGCCAGCTGCGTCAGCTTGGCGATTCGACTTCTCAGCTCGGCTCGCAGGTGGTCGGTGCCTTTGTGCTTGGGCATAATCGCCAGCATCTCTTCCAGCGCGGCGATTTTCTCGGCCGGGGTCTTCGCCGCCCGGAAGTTTTTCTCGGCATCGAAATACTGCGGTGGCAGGTTGGCCGGCATCTTACAGCGACTCCTTTACCGTTCTGGCCAGCTTTTCCGTCATGCCGCTGGTTGCCGCCATTTCGTCAACCGATGCCTCCCTTACCGCCTGAACCGAGCCAAACTTCTTCAGGAGGGCGCGCCGGCGCCTGGGCCCGATGCCCGTTATGCCGTCAAACGCCGAGGTGAATGATTCCCGGCGGTGTACGTTGTGATAATACCCCAGAGCAAAGCGGTGTGCCTCGTCACGAAGTCGCTGCAACAGCTTGAGCCCCGGAGAACGGCGCGGGAGAACAATCGGTTTCGCCTTTTGCGGCACGTAAATCTCTTCATTTTCCTTGGCCAGGCTGGCCACCGGCACCGACGTTACACCCAGCTCGCCCAACGCCGACAGCGCGGCATTGAGCTGGCCCTTTCCGCCATCGATGAGTACCAGGTCAGGGACGATTGCCCAGGTATCCGGCACGGATTTTTCCTCGCCGAGGTGCTTGAACCTCCGCCTCAGAACCTCCTCAAGCATGGCGTAATCATTGGCCCCCGCCACCGTTTTAATCCGGAAGCGGCGGTAATGGGCCGGCTTTGATTTTCCCTTTTCAAAGACCACCATGCTGCCCACCGCCGCCTTCCCCTGAATATCGGAGATGTCATAGGCTTCCATGCGCAACGGCGGCTGGGGCAGGTGCAGTTCTTTCTCTATCTCGTCAATGGCTGCCTCCAGCTCTTTAGGCGTGGCGAGCTGCCTGATTTTCAGTTGCTCCAGCCCCTGCCTGGCGTTCTCGGCAACGATGTCCACCAGCTGCTTCCTGCTGCCGCGGCGCGGCACCTGGATATCAACCCGACCGCCCCGCCTGCCCTGCAACCAGCCCTTGAGCACCGCTGTATCTTCCACCGCATACTGCAGGAGCAGTTTGGGCGGTATGTTCGGGCTGGAACCGTAAAACTGCTTGATGAAGACGGTTATAATCTGTCGCGGCTCTTCCTGCTGCGTGCCCTGCATCACAAAGCTCTCACGTCCCGTCAGCTTGCTGTTGCGGATGAAGAAAACCTGGACATAAGCCTGGTCTCCATCCTGAGAAAAAGCGATGACGTCCTGCTCGCCGCTGACCGCGGCGGCGATTCTCTGCCCTTCCACGACTTTGTCCATGGCCTGAATCTGGTCGCGATACAGCGCCGCCTTCTCAAAATCCAGCGCTGCCGCCGCCCGGTCCATCTTACCCCGAAGGTTCCTGATAACCCTATTCTGCTTCCCTTCCAGGAACATGATGACCTCTTTAATGACCCCGGCGTATTCCTTCCGGCTCACCGCCCCGATGCACGGCCCGAGGCACCGACCCATATAATACTCCAGGCACGCCCGCGAATCGGTGCCGGTAATCGTCTTCGCGCAGTAACGGAACGGAAAGATACCCTTGAGCACTTTTAATGTCCGGCGCACGGACTTGGCGCTGGCAAACGGTCCGAAGTAGCGCGAACCGTCCTCCTCCAGACGCCGGGTGATGTGAACCCGGGGCCATTCTTCTTTGACGTTAACCCTGAGATAGGGAAAAGATTTGTCATCTTTCAGCCTTACGTTATAGCGGGGGTGGTGACGCTTGATGAGGTTAAGTTCCAGAATCAGCGCTTCCTGCTCCGAGGATGTTACGTAGAAATCGATATCAGCCATCCTGGAGACCATCTTCAGCAGCTTGGGCGACAGCTTCTGGCCGGCGCCGAAATACGACCTTACCCGGTGGCGGAGGCTGGCCGCCTTGCCCACATACAGGATTGTCCCTTCGGCGTCACGGAAAAGATATACGCCGGGACTGTCCGGCAACCCGTTTAATTGCTCCTCAATCAGTACGCTCGTCAAGTCTGCCTCTCCCCTGAATATTCTAACACAGCCGATATGGAGGACAAAGCAAACCCGTTGACGGAAAAAGAATGTGTCTTTTTTACCCCGATTTTATTTGACATATTATTGATTTATGTTAAAATAATTAACGTTATGTTAAAATATATGGGCGATACCTGTTTAGAGGAGGCGCGGTGAAAGAAGAAATCAACAGCTTTATGAATTACCTGACCGTGGAGAAGGGATTTTCCGAGAACACTCTGGACGCCTACCGGAACGATTTACAGCAGCTGGCCAGCTTCGCCGGGGAAGAGGCGGCAAAGCAGGGGCTTACCCCTTCCTGGGAAAATTTCAGCCGCCAGACAATGCTGAGCTACATGCTAAATCTCAAAGAGAGGAATTATGCCGCTACAACCATCGCCCGCAAGGTGGCGGCAACGCGCTCTTTCTTCGGCTTCCTGAAGTCCGAGGGCATCATCAAGACTGAGCCGACCGAGAACATGAGCTCGCCAAGCGTGGGGAAGTCGCTGCCCAAGCCGATTAGCATCAGCCAGGTGCGCCAACTGCTGGAACAGCCGGCCAAGCAAAATACGCTGGAAGCGAAGAGAGATAAAGCAATGCTGGAACTGCTCTATGCCTCCGGCATGCGGATAAGCGAACTGGTCGGCCTCAATCTGGGCGATGTCAACACCGAAGAGGGGTTTGTAAGATGTTTCGGCAAGGGACACAAGGAACGTATCGTGCCAATCCACGAGCAGGCTGCCCGGTCGGTAAAGGAGTATACCGGGGAAACACGCCCTAAACTGGCTCGTAAAAAGGATGAGGTCGCCCTCTTTCTCAATCCCCGCGGCGACCGCCTGACCAGGCAGGGTTTCTGGCAGAAGTTGAAAGAGTACGCCAAATCGGCGGGACTGGACACCCGGATCAGCCCGCATACACTTAGACACAGCTTTGCCACCCACATGCTGAGCGGTGGTGCCGACCTGCGCGCCGTTCAGGAATTGCTCGGGCATGCCAACATCTCCACCACACAGGTTTATACCCACCTCACCAGCGAGCACGTCCGGCGCACCTATGAGAGGTCGCACCCGAGGGCCAAGTAGCCGAATATTGATACCTAACAGGATACAGGAGAGTCCAAATGCCGAAAAAACCAAGACGTGGCAAAGTGTTCCAGGGCAAAAAGAAAAGAGCCAGACAACCGGCTGTCTCCAGACCCGCAGCACCGCCGGTAGCCGCTCAGGAAAATATACGCGCCGTTTCAACTCCGGCATCCGGTGCGGTTACGAAACCGAAAACCCCTGCCGTGAAATACCCGTACGTTACGGCCGAACTGCGCCGAATCGGTATTCTGGCCGGGGCAATAGTGGTCATTCTTGTTGTGCTGGCACTGGTACTGTAATATTTTTACCTGGCGGTAATAATGGACTTTGAGGCCGAAAGAGCCAGGTTAATCGAGCACCTTAGCAGGGAAATAAAGGACAGGCGTGTCCTTGACGCCATGGCCCGCATACCGCGAGAGCGATTTGTGCCGGAGGAAAGCCGCCACCTCGCCTACGAGGATATTCCACTGCCCATCGGCCTGGAACAGACCATCTCTCAGCCCTTTATTATTGCCCTGATGACCGAAGCGCTGGAACTGACCGGCGCGGAAAAAGTGCTGGAAATCGGGACGGGCAGCGGCTATCAGGCGGCGATTCTTGCGGAACTGACCCGCCGCGTGGTTACCGTGGAGCGCTTGCCAAAGCTGGCGGAGACAGCCGGCAAGTTGCTGGATAGCCTGGACTATCGCAATGTTGAAATACGCCTCTCCGGGGAAACCCTTGGCTGTCCGGAAGAAGCCCCTTTTGAGGCGATACTGGTCACCGCCGGCGCACCCAGCGTGCCGCCGGAGTTAATATCGCAACTGGCCCTCGGCGGACATATGGTCATACCGGTCGGCTCACGTTACCTCCAGGAACTGGTAAAAATCACCCGCCAGAGGAAGAAAAACAGGGTTGAGAACCTGGGCGGCTGCCGCTTCGTCTCACTTATCGGCAAGGGCGCCTGGGGCCAAGAATAGAAAGCATCGAAAAGGAGGATTGATGGAAGTCCTGGAAGCAATTAACACCCGTAGAAGTATTCGCAAATACAAATCCGACCCAGTGGATGGCGGAACGCTGGAGAAGGTGCTTGAAGCCGCACGCCAGGCGCCATCCTGGGCAAACACTCAATGCTGGCAATTTGTGGCCGTGCGGGATGCGGAGACCAAAGGTAAGCTCTCCGACACGCTGAGCGAGACCAACCCGGCCCGTGATGCCGTGCGCAATGCACCGGTAGTCATAGTTGCCTGCGCCGAAACGGGCAGGGCCGGCTACAAGAGCGGCGAGGTGACCACGGACAAGGGCGACTGGTTCATGTTCGATGTTGCCCTGGCGATGCATAACCTGGTGCTGGCCGCTCACGCCCTAGGGCTGGGCACGGTTTATGTCGGGCTATTCGACGCGAAAAAAGCCGCCGGCATCCTGTCGGTACCCGAAGGATACTGCGCGGTGGCGATTACCCCTCTCGGTTACCCCGACGAAACAAAAGAGGCCAGGTCGAGAAAAGAGCTTGCCGAATTTGTCCATTACGACAAATGGGGTGCCAGATAGGACACAGTTCCGATGAGATACCGAACGTGGATTCTGGTTGCCGCGGGGTTGTTCGTTACCGGCATGGTGCTCGGTCTGGCCGTGCCCGATGATACAGGCGACTTCTTCGCCGGAGACCTGTCGGTCCTTGAGGAGCTGGCCAGATTCCTCAAACCGTTCCAGCTCTCAACGGCCGTTTTCATCTTTCTGAAAAACACGTCGGCTCTGGTCTTCAGCTTCATCCTCAGCCCGCTTCTCTGCCTGGTACCTATCCTCGCGCTAACGGTTAACGGCGGGCTTATCTCTTTCGTCTCCGTTACCATCATAGAACAAGAGTCGGTCGGCCTGCTTTTAGCCGGACTGCTGCCCCACGGCATATTTGAGCTTCCGGCACTGATTATCGGCGAGGCAGCCGCGCTCAGCTTCGGGGCGATGGCGATTACCGCCCTCGTTTCCAAGAAGCGAAGAAGCCAGCTGTCCCCCAACCTGAAACAGAATATAAAGTATATGGCGCTGGCCTTTGCCCTGCTGCTGCCGGCGGCCATAATCGAAACCTATATAACGCCACTATTTCTACGCTAAGGAGGTGGACAACAATGAATGAGCTGGGACTGGCACTACCCTTCTGGGTTCTGGCGCTTGTCTTGATGGCGAAGACCATCTGGCTGGTCATCATCTGCACCCTGCTCGCCTGGCTTGGTATCCGTGCCTTTGACGCGCTCACCCCTCACATCCCGCACCGCCAGCGCATCGGCGAAAGCCCGGTGGCCACCGGACTGTTCATCGCCGGTTTTTTCATCCTCACCGGCCTGGTTATCCACGGAGCGCTGACGGCACCGACGGTAATTGGCGGCCCGCTGCTCACTTACTTCTTCGACTTCAGGAGGCTGGGTCTGCTGGCGCTGAGCTTTGTGGTGAGCCTGCTGGTCGGCGTCGCCCTGTTCTACATCGTGGACAAGCTGACCCCGAAAATTCCCTTCGCCGGTATCGAACCCGAGCCAGTGGCCGTGGGCATTAACGTTTTCGGCTACCTGGTCTTCTTCGGGCTGATACTCCACGCCGCACTGACGATACCGCTATGAAAAAATTGAAGCTGTTTCTCATACTGGCTATAGTGCTGGGTTGCACTCTGGCCGCCGGCGGGTATGTCTGGGCTACCAGCTCTGAGGGATTCCGCACCACAGACCAAGATGTCTTTGATGACTGGGACATAAGCCGCACCCGGGCAGCCGGTGCCGATGGTTTCTATCAGGTAACTGAGAAGGGGTTCCGCCCGGTCATTGCCTACGAAAGCCTGGGAGAAGAGTCCAACACAGCCTACCGCCTGGGCGAACAGATGCTGGGACAATACCCGGACCGGATACAGAGGGCGGAAAAGCTATTTTACTATGTGCGCGACCGCGTCAGGTACACACCGGACAAGGACCAGTTCCAGTATGACGAGTTTGCCCAGAATGCCGACGAACTGGCCGATAAAATAGCGCAAAATGGCTTTGCCCACGGTGATTGTGAGGACAGCGCCATACTGCTGGCCGTCATGTACAAAGGTGCCGGCTACCGTTCGGCGATAGCTATTGCCCCCGGCCATACCGCCGCCATGGTCTACCTGCCGGAATATAAAAAGGGAAGCAGCTTTAAGATGAACGGCGAGGAGGGCTGGTTCTGGGCGGAAGCTACGGGCAAGAATAATTCTCTGGGGTGGGTAGCCCAGGATTTAATTGCTGAAGAGCTTTACGCTTATGAAATAACTGATGAAGGCGTTACCCGTGCCGAGCCAACCGAAGCGCCGGCTACCATCATTACCGGCGAGGGTGGGGGCAGCGCCTCATTTCCCGTTCCGTTTTTCAGCATCATCATATTTTTATGGTTTATTTCCCGGCTTTTCCGGCGGCGTGCTCACTAGCTGTCCGCCAGCTTGCCGTCTTTACATACCAACAGGTATAATAGTTGCGAACGTATATTAGAGGACAGGTGATTCCATGGAGCAGTCTGGACTGGAAAAAATCAGAAATATTGTCCTGCTGTCGCACGCGGGCGCCGGTAAGACATCTGCCGCGGAAGCAATGCTCTTCACAGCCAAGGCAATCAACCGACTGGGCAAAGTAGACGACGGGTCAAGCACCTCGGACTATGACCCCGATGAAATAAAGCGCAAGATTAGCATTAACCTGAGCCTGCTGCCCTGCCAGTGGCAGGATACCAAGGTCAACATCCTTGATACCCCCGGCTACAGCGACTTCGTCGGCGAGGTGAATGCGGGAATCCGCGCCAGTGAAGCTGCCATCATCGTCGTCTGTGCCGCCTCAGGTGTGGAAGTGGGCACCAGTCAGGTCTGGGGGTACTGCCAGGAAGCTAATCTGCCTCGTCTCATTTTCGTGAACAAGATGGAGCGCGAGAATGCCGACTTTTTCAAGACAGTAAATGATATTCAGGCCAGGTTCGGCCCCACGTGCCTGCCAATACAGATACCCATCGGTGCCCAGCACGATTTTCAGGGCATCATCGACCTGCTGGCTCTGAAAGCTTACACCGGCTCGCCGCCGAAAGAAGGAGAGATTCCGTCCTCACTGGAAGGGCAGGTGAACACCTTCCGGGAAAAGTTAATCGAGGCGGTAGCAGAAACGGATGATTCGCTCATCGAGAAATACCTGGGTGGCGAGGAACTCATTTCTGAGGAACTGAGAAACGGACTCAGGAAAGCCGTGGTAAGCGGCAGCATCTTCCCCATTCTGGCCGGCTCAGGGCTGCAGAACGTGGGTATTGACCAACTTCTGGACGCGATGGTTAACTACCTGCCATCTCCAGCAGAGCGTGAGGTGGTGGCGATAGCCGATTCGAAAGAGGAAAAAATTGAGCCCGGTATTGATGGACCTCTGGCGGCGCTTGTTTTCAAGACAACTGCCGACCCATACGTCGGCAAGCTCACCTACTTCCGGGTGTTCAGTGGCAACATCGACAGCAATTCACAGGTCTGGAATGCCACCAAAGGCAGTGCCGAGCGTATCGGCCAGCTCTTCATGCTGCGGGGTAAGAACCAGGAACCGGTGGCTAAAGTAAGCACCGGCGACATCGGGGCGGTGGCCAAGCTTAATGTCACCAACACCGGTGATACCCTTTCCAGCCAGAACAAGCCTGTTAAGCTGGCTCCTATTGTTTTCCCGTCGCCGGTCTTTGACGAGGCGGTTTCCCCGAAGACCAAGGCCGACCTCGACAAACTGGGGACCGCCCTGTCCCGCATCACCGAGGAAGACCCGACCCTCCGGGTGCACCGGGAACCCGATACCGGCGAGACTCTGCTCTCGGGCATGGGGGACACTCAGCTTGAAGTGGCCGCGGAGAAGATGCAGCGCAAGTTCGGCGTCAGCGTAAATCTGGAGACTCCCAAGGTGCCCTATAAGGAGACCATTACCGTATCGGTGCCGAGCGCCGAACACAAGCACAGAAAGCAGTCCGGAGGCCACGGCCAGTACGGCCATGTCATCATGAAATTGGAGCCCCTGCCCCGCGGCACCGGCAACGAGTTCGCCCAGCACGTCGTCGGCGGTACGGTGCCCAAGAACTACATCCCCGCGGTGGAGAAAGGCTTTCAGGAGGCGATTCAGGACGGTGTGCTGGCGCATCATCCGGTGGTGGATGTCAAAGCAACGCTCTACGACGGCAGCTTCCATCCAGTGGATTCCTCTGAAATCTGCTTCAAGATTGCCGGGTCGCAGGCTTTGAAGAAAGGCCTGGCTGACGGGCAGCCAATCCTGCTGGAGCCCATCGTGAATATCCAGATAACCGTCCCCAACGACCTCACCGGCGACATCATCGGCGACCTCAATACCAAGCGCGCACGGGTACAGGGGATGAACCCATCGGGCGATATAAATATCATCGACGCCCAGGTGCCGCTGGCGGAAGTGCTGCGCTACGCCATTGACCTCAAGTCAATGACCCAGGGCAGAGGCACCTATACTATGGAATTCAGCCACTACGAAGAGGTGCCGACACAAATCTGCCAGAGGATTATCTCCCAAAAAGCCGAGGAAAAAGCCTGACCAGCAGATAACGCTTGATTAGGTAGCCCTTATTTCCTGCCGCATAAACAGGATATAGCTCGCGGCGAAACAGATGGCGCTGAGACCTATCAGGCCCGTGATGTGAGGCCAGATAAGCAGTATGCTCTGCCCGAGACTCAAGGGGTTGGGCACCATATAGGCGGCGTGGCTCTGGCTCACAATGCCCAGGCTGCGCACCAATGGCACCAGCAAAACGGTGGTCGCTTCCTGGAACAGTATGTTCGGAGAAATCCGCGTTATCATCCGCTGTAATTCCATATTACGAATCAGTTCTGCCTGCGCGCCATCAGCAGTTGGGACCAGCACATTGGCAATCCCGGGAGCGATAAGCAGGATGAAGATGCTGAAAAACAGCCAGAGCGCCAGTGAAAAAAGCAATGACGCCGCCACGCGGCGAAAGACGACGGAAAAAAGTATCGCCATGCCCATCCAGAACGCCCCGTAGACTACAGTCAGAACAAAATAGAGAAAGAGCCGGATGATTTCTTCCGCGGTCGGTGGCACCCCTATCATGCTCAGCCCGTAGCCGGCTATGAGCAGCAGCATCGCCGCCACCATGATGGCAAGGGCGACCACACCGGCCAAGAACTTGCCGTTGATGACACTGTCCCGGAAAACAGGCTGGGCCAGAACCCGGCTGAGGGTACCTCCAACCCGCTCGCTGTTTATGGCATCAAAGCCAAGAGCAATGCCGATAATGGGAATGAGCAATGAGACAAGATAAGTGAGCGAAGGGACTACCGTCCCCGAAGTGGTGAACAGGCCGAGGAAGACGATTCCTTCCGGCAGGTTCGCTCCACGGATACCCTCACTGGCAGCCCACAGTGCAGCGGCGCTGACCAGAAGCACCAGTATGAAAGAGGCGACAAAACGGATGCTGGTAACGTAATCGGCCAACTCTTTGCGTACTATAGCAAACATAAATAACTCTATTCCTCTCGGAAATACTTCATGTAAACATCGTCCAGGGAAAATTCCTGGACCTTCATCTGAATCAGCGGGTAATTATTGTCAACGATGGCTTTGGAAACCTCCCGTCGCAAATCGGCATCGGTACTGATGAAGAGTGCATTCTCCCTGGCTTCGACACTCACCACACCCTTGATACCCTGAAGCGCTTTAATGAGATTCTCATCCGGGGCTTCAGTTTCCACCTCAATCTGGAAACGGCCCCCGGCAAGTGCCTCCCGCCCCAGCTTATCGATGGCCCCCTGTATCACCATTTTCCCTTTCGCCAGTATGCCGATGCTGTGGCACACCCGCTGCACCTGATATAGCTGGTGTGACGAGAGCACCACCGTTGTCCCTATCTTGGGCAGGCCGGCTACGAGGTCGAGGAGTTGGTTAATGCCCTTCGGGTCCAGGCCTGCGGTTGGCTCATCAAGGAAAACCAGTTTCGGTCTTTTAATGAGCACTTCGGCAATGCCGAGCCTTTGCTTCATGCCGCGGGAAAACTTGCCCACCGTTTTTTCTATCTTTAGGCTCTTCCCCGTCTGCTCGATTAGCTCACTTTCGGTAAGCCCCACCATTTCCAGCACCTCTTCAGCGCGCTGGTTGGCTTCGGAATAGCTGATGCCATTAAGGTCGGCGATGAACCTCAGGTTTTCGCGTGCGGTGAGGTTTTCATAGAAACCCACCCTTTCCGGCAGATAGCCGACCTGACGCTTGACCTTAAGCGGTTCACGGGTGGGATTGAATCCGAGCACACTGACCGAACCGGAAGCCGGCTCGGTCAAACCCAGCATCATGAGGATGGTCGTT
>JABMRL010000203.1 GCA_013202615.1 Dehalococcoidia bacterium | reverse complement strand
TACCTTTTCTACCTGAGTCGGATAGAATTTGGCACCCCGATAAACGACCATATCGTCCGCTCTCCCCAGAATCCCTCCCGGCGATTTGGCATGGGTTCGACCGCAATCACACTTCTCTACGTCAAGCCTGGCGACGTCATTAGTCCAGTACCTGATCATGGGCGTGGCTTCTTTTGTCAGGTGGGTCACCACCAGGACTCCGGCTTCATCTGGCTTGCACCACTCCATCGTCCGGGGATTTACCAGTTCAACCAGGACATGGTCTTCAACCCAGTGAATCCCGGCTTTTTCCGGGCATTCCGAGGCACAGGTCGGTCCAATTTCAGCCAGTCCATAGTAGTCAAAAGCTTCGATACCCAGGCTGCTCTCAATCTTCTTCCTGGTAGAAGCTACAGAAGCCCCAGGCTCACCGCCAAAACAACCTATCCGCAAAGCGAGGCTCTCGGGTGCAACTCCCCTTCCCGACAGTCTTTCCCCCAGGTAAAGCGCGAGAGAAGGTGTAGCCAGAAGAACAGTTGCGTGGGTACTCATAAGATATTCTATTTGCCTGTCTGCCGGGGTAGCACCAGTGGGGACGACCAGGCAGCCAAGTTCGCGAGCGGCGTAGTGGCTTGACATGCCAGCAACCCACAGGCCATAGCTGAAGGCGTTTTGTATGATATCGCCGGGTCGTACTCCGAAGTTCCAGAGAGTCCTCGCCGTCCAATGCGTTATGTTGTTAACGTCCTGCTCCGACCATATGTTGTAGACCTGGGCTCCCGTGGTCCCTGTGGTCGGATGTATTTCTCTCCAATCTTCAGGCGGGGAAACAGTATACTTGCCATAAGGAGGATATTTCTCCTGCTCCTCTCTAAGCTCCTGTTTGGTAACTACCGGGAATTTCGTTATATCTGAAATTGACTTGACATCTTCCGGCCTCACGCCAGCTTTATTGAATTTCTCCTGATAAAATGCTGAGTTTTCGCAGCATCTTTTCAGCTGCCACTTAAGCCGTTTCAGCTGCAAAGTTTGAATCTCCTCCCGGCTCATGGTCTCTATTGCCGGTTCATAAAGCTCAGGTTTGCTGCCACTCATCGTCTTTTTCTCCTTGCCCCGGTAAATTATAAGTATACTATAAAATCCTCGCTTCCTAATAGACCACAGGCACAGGTTAATGCCGCACTTATAGAAGAACCATCGGAAATTATTGAGGGTATTCTGAGGAAAGGAAATAATCGCCGGCGAGAAATACCGTAGCTGGCATGATGAAGGCAAATGTCTCAGGATAGCAATCTAAATCTATATTCCGCGGTCAGGTGTTGCTTTTGGGATTTTTGAAAGATAGGTCTGCGCTTTTTGCAGTGTCTCGGGATTTTTGCAAAAACAGAACCTGATTATGAATTGTCCGTATCTGGGGTTGGAATAAAACGAGCTTCCCGGCACGGTGGCGATTCCAATACTCTTTACCAGGAAGAAAGCAAGCTCAAGAGAGTTCTGTAATTTATATTGACGTATGAGGTCGGCACATTCGCACATGATGTAGTAAGCCCCGGCGGGCTTATAAGGGTGTAAATCGGTTTCCTGGAGAGAGGAACACAGGGTATCCCGGGCATTCTGATAGAACTCCGTCAGCCATCGATAGTAGTCTTCACCCAGCGACAGGGCAAAGGCGGCACCCGCCTGCAAAGGTGCCGCAGCGCCCACAGTTAAGAAATCGTGGACCTTTCTTATTTCTCTGGTTATTCGGTCGCTGGCAATAACCCAGCCGACCCGCCAGCCGGTCAGAGAATATGTTTTCGAGATTGAATTTATGGTAATAGACCGCTCTTCCATCTCGGGAAAGGAGGCAATCGACAGGTGCCGGTGACCATCAAACAGAATATGTTCATATATCTCGTCAGTAACTGCGATGGCGTCATTTTTAATGCAAAGCCCGGCAATAAAACGAAGTTCTTTTTCGCTGAATACTTTCCCGGTGGGGTTATTCGGAGTATTGATGATGATGGCCTTGGTTTTAGCATTAAAAATTCTTTCAAGCTCGTTGAAATCAAAGGACCAGTCAGGCGGGCTAAATCGAATGTATCGCGGCGTTGCTCCCGAAAGGAGACAATCCGGGCCGTAATTTTCATAGAAGGGCTCGAAGATTATTATCTCATCCCCGGGATTTATAATTGCCCTGAGAGATGCCATCATGCCTTCTGTCGCTCCACAGGTTACGGTGATATTCTTATGCGGGTCTGCTTTAATGTGATTGTGACGGAGAGTTTTCGCGGCAATGGCTTCGCGGAGCGGGGCCGTCCCCCAGGTGACGGCATACTGGTTCATATCTTTATTTATGGCTTCGATGGCGGCTTGCTTGATAGACTCGGGGGCGGGGAAATCGGGGAAGCCTTGCGCCAGGTTTATACTGCCCGGATGTTCTAATGCCACCCGCGTCATATCCCTTATGATGCTCTCGGTAAATTGTTCGGTTATTTTCGATAAGTCCATTTACTTTCGACCGCTGCTTTAATAAATTTAATAAAAATAGCCCATGAAAAGGCTATTACTAATAAGACTACATAGACCGCCCCAGGTTTGTCAATATCGGGTTAATGTTAACTGGCTAAACGGAACAAGAAAGTGCGACTGTAGCTTCAAAATCTGGACTTTTATGATTTGAACAAAATCAGAGGTCGTACGACTGCTATTGTATCTGCAACCTTGCTACGCCCTTGAGGCCGTATTCCTCTATTTCGCCAGTTGGCGAAAAAAGATATTCCGGAAGCATTGATAAAAAAGTACCAGGACGCGGTTTATCAGTCGAGCAAAACGGTATCCTGGTAGCCTGGGGCCTGTGTGCGCCACCCTGTCTGCTCACTGAGAAATGAAGCAAAGGCGAGAGCGGCCTTTTCCTCGCCGTGGGTGGCGAACACACAGCGGGGCGGTGTACGTATGTCGGATAGCCAGGCCAGAAGACCATCGCGGTCGGCATGAGCGGAAAATCCGTCTATCTTGTTGATTCGCGCCCGTACCGGGTAGGACTGCCCGAATAGTCGGACCTGTCTGGCTCCGTCCAGAAGTTGTCTGCCCAGCGTTCCCTCCGCCTGGTAGCCAGTGAACAGGACGGTGTTCTCGGGTTGAGAGATGTTATTCACCAGATGGTGCTTTATACGGCCACCTGTCACCATGCCGCTGCCAGCTATTATAACGGCGCTCCCGTTTATAAAGTTGATTGCCTTGGATTCCTCCGCAGTCTGCACCATCTTCAGGTTGTCAAAACCAAAAGGTGAATTCCCCTGGCGTAAGTGCTGCATCATCTCGCTGTCGAAAAGTTCGGCATGGCGCTTGAAGACCTCGGTGATGCGTATTGCCATGGGACTATCCAGGAAAACGGTTACCGGCGGGATTTCGTCACGCAGGAAGAGGTCGTTCAAATGATAGAGTAGCTCCTGGCTGCGTTCCAAAGCGAAGCTGGGCACAATGATGTTGCCACCTGCCTTTATGGTCTCGTTGATGCAGTCACGCAGCTGTGCTTGAATGTCAATATTCCTGTGTTCGGCGTGGGTGCGGTTACCATAAGTTGACTCGACGACCACGTAATCTGCCTCATGGAAAATGGCCGGGTCATTTATAATAGGACGGTCCGGTTCGCCAACATCACCGGAGAAGAGGATACGGCGCTTATCACCGTCCATGGTTATATTAATGGCAATTGTCGCCGAACCGAGCACGTGGCCGGCATCGTAAAAGCATCCATCAACGCCGTCTTTCACCCTGATACAGTTATCATATTCTACGGCGGCGAAATGGGGTACAACCGCTTCCGCATCCCGGGTCGTATATAGCGGCACTTCCGGATAGGGTCCACGGCGCCCCTCGCGCCGGTGGCGCTTCGCCTTGTAGGCCGCGTCTTCTTCCTGCAGGTGTGCGGAGTCAAGCAGTATGATTTGGGCTATCTCGGCTGTTGCCTGCGTGCAGAATATCTTGCCCCGGTAGCCATCGCGCACCAGCTTGGGTAACAGGCCGCAGTGGTCCAGGTGGGCATGGGTCAGAAAGACAGCATCGATTTCATCGGGTCGGAAAGCAAACGGATTCCAGTTCCGGTACTGATATTTGCGCTCCTGGTACAGCCCGCAGTCAACCAGCACGCGGACATCACCAACCTCCAGCAGATAACAGGAGCCGGTGACGTTGCGCGCCGCACCCAGAAATGTAAGCTCAGCTCTCATATATCATTAAATCCTTACATCACGATATGTCTCAAGTGTGCCTGTTCCAACCGCCGTCCGGTGACGCATATATCATATATATTAATGTTCAGCTTCCCAGTACCTCTTTGGCGGCAAGGCCTATCCGGGCAAAATTGTCCACTACGGTGGCTCCCGCTGCGGCCAGCGATTTCATTTTATTCGAGGCTTTGCTGGCATTACCGCTTATGATGGCTCCGGCGTGTCCCATCCTTCTTCCCGGTGGCGCCGAAATACCGGCGATGTAAGCAATCACCGGCTTGGTCATCTGCTTGCGGATAAATTCCGCAGCCTCCTGCTCACCGGTACCTCCGATTTCACCTATGAGCACCACGGCCTCTGTCTCCGGGTCTTGCTGGAAAAGCTGCAATATATCCACAAAGCTGCTGCCCGGCAGGGGGTCGCCGCCCAGTCCCACGCACGTGGACTGTCCCAGACCCTGTTCGGTCAGCTGGGCGACCGCTTCATAGGTCAATGTTCCGCTGCGCGATACCACTCCCACGTTCCCCGGTTTATGGATATAACCGGGCATGATGCCTATCTTGCACTTAGCCGGTGGGGAAATAACTCCGGGGCAGTTAGGACCAATGAGAGTGGTGCTCGTGCTGCGGAGGTAATGGTGCACTTTAAGTTCATCGAGTGCCGGGATATGTTCGGTGATGCAGGCAACCAGGCTGATACCCGCATCCGCGGCTTCTATAATGGCGTCGAAAGCAAAAGCGGCAGGGACAAAAATCAGGCTGGTATTGGCCCCGGTTTCTGCCCTTGCCTGTTCCACGCTGTTGAAAACCGGCACCTCTTCCTCCCACCTGGTGCCTCCTTTCCCGGGCGTTACACCTGCCACCACGTTGGTGCCATACTCAATACACTTCCGGGTGTGGAAGGAGGCTTCTCTGCCGGTAATGCCCTGAACAAGCACTCTTGTATCGTTATCAACCAGTATCATTTTCGTTCCCCGGCATCTCTATCTGGCGTACTCTCTCCCAGTTTTGCCATTGACACGGCCGTTTCTGCCGCCTTCACCAGATCTGCCTCAAAGGTTATATTCAGCCCGGACTCTTCCAGGATTTGCATCGCTTCCTTGAGGTTGGTGCCATTCATTCTTACAATAAACGGAACCTTTACTTCTCTTTCTTTGAGCACCCATACCAGGGCTTTCGCCACCGCATCGCATCTCTGGATGCCGCCGAACACGTTTATCCAGGCGGCTTTGACCTTGGGGTCGGCAAGAAGAATCTTGAG
>JABMRL010000202.1 GCA_013202615.1 Dehalococcoidia bacterium | reverse complement strand
GCGCTACGCTTTTCCAATTTTAAACATTTTTGTGCCGCATGAAGAACATGTACCTTGTGTTGCCGTCCTGCCATTCTTTAAAGTAACAGACTCCAGATCTTTCATCTCCTTCTTGGCACGGCATTTCATACAGTATGCTTGCATTGAGTTTACCTCCTATTAATATTCTTGGAGTGGATGATAGATTATTTTTCTTGTAATGTCAATAGCCTCCACTGATTGCACAATCTGACGGATTGTTCTGTTTGCAGGAGCTATGTTGCTTGTCATCTTTTGTAGTTCGAGTCTCTATAATTTATTTGGTTTACTGGAGTTGTTGACAAACACAGACGCATGGCTATAATTAACTCACACTGATGCAATCATGGAAAGGAGTCAGAAGGTGATAGCTAAAAAAGGGGTGAGTTTTATTGGGCTGGGCGTTATGGGAGCACGTATGGCCCAGAATCTGGTAAAGAAGGGCTTTGACCTTACAGTTTACGATGTAATGGAGAAACCCGTTCAGGAGTTGAAGGCATTAGGCGCCAAGAGTGTCGATACATGCAAGGAAGCAGCGAGGGTAAACGACGTAACTATTGCTATGGTTCGTGATGACGCTCAAATAGACGCTGTCATCTATGGGGAAACAGGGGTCTGGGAAGGGGCAAAAGAAGGGTCGATTTTCGTCATTTGCAGCACCATTGGCCCTCTTCACTGTCAGAGGATAGCGGCTGAGGGTAAAGAAAGGGGTATCAGACTTCTAGACGCTCCGGTAAGCGGAGCGAGGCCCGGTGCAGAAGCCGGAACTCTAACCATTATGGTTGGTGGGGACAAGGAAGCTTTTAAGGAATGCCGCCCTATATTCGAAGCGATGGGGAAGAACATATATTATCTTGGAAGTGCCGGAATGGGAGAGACTTGCAAGCTGGTAAATAACTTCCTGCATATTCTCAATCTAGCCGTTCTGGCAGAGGGACTTGCGCTGGCGCGTAGAGTTGGTCTTGAACCCGAGAATCTTCTCGATGTAGTTAAAGTAAGCTCAGGTAATAGCTGGGCGGTAGAGAATTGGGACCTTATACAGGAGCTCGTGACAGAATACTGTGAAGGTAAGAAGGGGCCACTTTGGCTGGGCATACAAAAAGATATGGCACTTGTGTTGAAAATGGCTAAAGATGTAGGACAGCTTGTTCCTATTGCGGGACTGGTCTCCCAGCTGGATGCCTTCCGGTTTTTCCCCGGTGTTGAGCGGTCATTTTATGACTATGGTCTTTCTTGGACTGAACAATAGACATCATCTAAGGTTGGAAGGTGATGAGTTCAGGTAACGAGCTTTTGCGCTAAATTTTTCAAGTCATTTTTATTTTTCCAAAATCCAAGCCCGAAGACTTGACAAAAGATATAATTTTCTATATATTGTATCCATATAAGATACCCAGTATCCATTTATGCTACAATAAATAACCAATATGCCAATACAGCGATACTTTAAATCTTTAGACAAAGCGATAGCAGTGTTGAAGTGCTTTACGACGGAAACGCCAGAACTTAAAACAAGCGAGGTGGCGAGCAAGGTTGGCATGCACAGGGTAACAGCACACCGCTTACTTGAGACCTTATCTAGAGAAAATCTACTGCATAAAGATAATAATAGGCACGTATATACTATTGGAATTGAACTTTATGCGCTGGGAAGCATATACATAGAAAATAACGATATATATAAGTCAGCAAGCCCGGTGGTGAGGAAGATAAATGAATTAACGGGGGAGGTTATCGCTGTCAACGTGTCAGATAGCAGGGGAGGTATTATGCTCCTTATGAGAGAAGAAAGGAAAACGGGTTTTCGATGGGCAGCACATATAAGCTCGGTTTTTCCTGCTTACGCATCTGCAGGCGGCAAAGCATTATTAAGCGAGTTGAGCGAGGAAGAAATAGACAATTTTTACCCCGAGGAACGACTAAAACAATTAACAGCTAAAACAATTTCAAATAAGACACAATTAAAACAAGAGTTAAAAGAAATTAGAAAAACTGGTTTAGCATACGCCAGCGAGGAATATATTGATGGGATTGAATCGGTTGCTTCCGTCATACGCGATGCCACTGGCAAGGCAGCAGCCTCATTGGTCATAGCAGAACCGATACTTGGGGAATCTAAGATAACGAAGATGCATCTGGATAAGCTAGTAAAACTGGGGGCCAGTCTTATCAGTTACCGTCTTGGCAATATGCGCGGAGACATGATTGTTAAGAATGTTAACGAGATGATTGACCTTTGGAAACGACACGAACAATAGCCAACTACTCAGATAACGAGAAATTTAGAGATAGATGTATTCATAAATAATGGGTTGAAAAGGGGGTGATCAGTTTCGAAAGGCAGTGATCAGTTTCGAAAGGCGGAATTTCATACTCAAAGTTTGTTAACAAATAGGAGGTTATTACTGTGCATAGAAGAACGTTGTTAGTCTTGTTTGCAATGGTCTTTTTGATTGGAAGTCTTCTTATGGCGTGTGCAGCACCTGCTCCAGCTCCAGCACCGGCACCAGCTCCAGCACCGGCTCCCGCACCGGCTCCCGCACCAGCTCCGGCTGCGCCGCCAGAAAAAATAGTGTGGACGATGCAGCGCATCCTGTCAGAAGCTCCCCTTTTCGGGCCCTATGAACCTTATGTAATGAAGGGCTGGCATGAGGAAGGTTGGGCTGATTGGGTTACGGAGGCTACCGGCGGGCGGCTTACAATCAATGTAGTGGCACCCAACTCGGCTTTTCCTAATGCCGAAGTGCTTACCAACATAGGCAAGGGTACCATTGAGGCTGCTTTCACCAGCACAGGTTATGCCGGAGGGGTAATGCCGGAAGCCTACATACTCGGAGGCCTGCATTTTGCCTGGACCGATGCCGCCGAAGGGTATGAATGGTATTATCAGAGGGGAGGTTACGAGATGGCGGAAGAGGCCTGGAATGAGCACAATGTGACTCACATACCTTCTCTCGAGGATTTCCCTCTGAACTTGGCGGTCATGTTCCCGTGCGAGAGCTACAAGGATGTAGCGGGCAGGAAGATAAGGGTTTATGGCGCGCAGGTGAAATATATTGAGGCCATTGGAGGGCTCCCGGTAGCCATACCTTATGCCGAAGCGTATCAGGCGCTGAAGCTGGGTACGGTTGAGGGGGCTACACTGGGTATCCACGCCCTTGAGGACTCAAATCTGAAAGAGGTCGTCTCAGGTTATGTCGCCTATCCAAGTACCTTCATCGTTAACGATAGCGTACTTATGAACATGGATGCGTTTCAGGCTCTACCTGACGACATAAAGGCAATCGTCAGCAGAGACAGCAAATACTACATGGCTGCAGCTACTTACCTTTCCCGCCAGAGCATGAAGTATGTCGCTGGGCAAGCTGGAGTGACACTTTACAGCTGGCCCGAAACGGAGGTGTTGGAACTGAGGAAGATGGCTGAAGAGAAGATTTGGCCTGAATTTGCTAAGGCGAGTCCGAGGTGTCAAGCGTTGCTCGACTCGATAAAAGCGCAGATGAGAGAGCATGGCAAGTTATAGTAGGATCTAGTAAGACACGAGACGAGTGAGACGTGAATGGGGTTAATCTTGTTCACGTCTCACTCCCAAATCATTTTACATTGTTGCATGATTTTACCATTCGCAAGTCAAGCTTAAGTGTGGTATAGCGCGGCAGATCAAGGACCTTGAGTGTAATGCAGATTACTGAGCATAAAAAACTGGGCGACTTCTGTCGCCTTATCGATGCCATAAACGAGAGGACGGGCCGAATTGTTGCCTGGCTATTTATCCCCTTCACGCTTTTGGTAGTGGCGGATGTGTTCACCCGGTATGTCCTGAGGAATCCCTGGTTTTACATAGATGTAAATATCCAGATTATGGGCACGCTGATAATGTTGGGGGGGGGTTACTGCTTACTTCATCAAAGCCACATCGGGGTTGACACGCTAGTGTCACGTCTCTCTCCAAGAAAACGGACGATAATAGACCTGATTCTGTTTCCCATATTTATAGGCAGTATCGGTGCGCTGCTGTGGAAAACAGGCATAGCCGCCTGGGATTCCTGGGTATGGAAGGAACGGTACTCTTTTTCAGCCCTTCTGCCCATCATATACCCCTACAAGACGATAATTGTGCTGGGAGTTCTTCTGGTTCTGCTTCAAGGGACGGTCAAGTTTATCCGCGACCTAATGTTTGTTATCCACCCCGGGCCGGAAAGCAAGTAATGGATATCGGAACGATAACTCTGATAATAGTGGCCTCCCTCCTGTTGCTGGTAGCCACAGGCTTTCCGATCGCTTTCTGCCTGCTAGCCATTGCTGTATTCGGTATCGTCATCTGGGTTGGATCGGCGGCACTAACTTCACTCGCCTCGGTCGCCTTGGTTTCCACAACCACAGACTTTTTTATAGCCCTTCCTATGTTTATCTTCATGGCCGCTATACTCCAGGTTTCAGGCGTTGGCAGCGCCCTGTATGAGACGATGTACAAGTGGATGGCCGGTTTAAGGGGTGGGCTGGCGATGGGTACAGTGGTTATCTCAACCCTAATGGCGGCTATGACCGGGGTAGCGGCAACGTCTACGGTAACCATGGGAATACTGGCCTACCCTGAGATGAGAAAACGGGGTTACAGTAAAGACATGGCCATGGGATGCATTCCAGCGGGAGGATGTCTGGGCCCTCTAATTCCACCGAGCATTCCGATGATTATCGTTGCCGGGCTCAGTGGTATTTCCATAGGGAAGCTTTTTTTTGCCGGAGTTTTTCCCGGTTTGCTGGTATCCTTCCTTTTCATTCTTTACATAGGGGCAAGATGTTTGCGTAATTCGGCACTCGGCCCGCCTATACCGCTCGCCGAGCGAGCGAACTGGCGAGAGAAATTTGTCAGCTTCCGTGGTGTGCTGCTTCCAATATTACTGATAGTTTTAGTCCTGGGAGGGATTTACGGTGGAATTGCCACTCCCAGTGAGTCCGGTGGTGTGGGTGCCTTCGGTGCTTTGGTAATTGCTGCTATCTACCGCAATCTGAACTGGAAGAACATGAAAGAAGCGGTATTGACGTCTTTAAGGGTGAATGCCATGATTTTCTGGATCATTCTTGGGGGGTCGGCCTTTTCCGTAATGCTTGGCCTGACAGGGGTTAAGGACTTCATTGCTGAAATTCTGATAGCAGGGGCGGCAAGCCGTTGGTTCGTCCTGATCTTGATGCTGGTCATAGTATATATAATGGGGATGTTTATGGATGCTACCGCTATTGCCATAATCTGTATCCCCATCTTTGCTCCCATAGTCAGGGAGCTTGGCTTTGACATGCTATGGTTTGGCTTCATCTTCACTATGGATATGTTGATTGGCTTTATCACCCCTCCCTTCGGTGTAAACCTATTCTATTTCAAGGGATTAGGCCATCCGGGCGTGACCATGGCGGATGTCTACCGGTCTGTTTTGCCTTTTGTTGCCCTTATCACACTAGCCTGGATTCTATGTATAGTATTCCCCCCAATAGCCACTTGGCTTCCTGGTATGATGATAAAATAGCGAATTAATCGCATGTTTAAAATTTTAAGAGAGAGGGACAGGGATGACTTACTTAGTTACCGGCGGCACAGGTTTTATCGGCTCGCGCATCGTCCGTGACCTAGTTAGAGATAGTGAGCAGATAATAGTATATGACTTTCTCCCGGACAGAAGTGCCCTAGAGCGGCTGATGAGCGAAGAGGAGATAAAAAACTCGGTAAAAATCGTTACGGGTGAGATAACTGACCCACCCCATCTCTTCCGCACCATCAAGGAAAACAATGTAGAGAAAATCATCCATACCGCATCTCTTCTCGTGCTGGCTTCAAATTCGAACCCCTACCTAGCGTTAAGGGTTAATTGCGAGGGGACAATCAACGTCTTCGAGGCGGCAAGGACTCTTGGATTGAAAAAAGTGGTCTATGCTAGCTCTAATGCCTGCTTCGGGCCACAGGACTGGTATCCAGAAGAGTACATCCCCAATGATGCCCCCCATT
>JABMRL010000032.1 GCA_013202615.1 Dehalococcoidia bacterium | reverse complement strand
TTTCTGATGAGGCGAATATTTTCTATCTTCATGCCCCGGTCGACCGCCTTGCACATATCGTAGATGGTGAGGGCGGCGATGGCGGTGGCGGTCATGGCTTCCATTTCGACCCCGGTCTTCCCGGTACTCTCAATGGTAGCGGTGATTGCCACCGTGCTTTCTTTGTCATCAATATCGAATTCAATCCTGACGTCGCTGATAAGGATGGGATGGCAAAGCGGTATCAGGTTCGGGGTCTGCTTGGCGGCCGTGATACCGGCGAGCTGGGCCACGAAAAGCACGTCTCCTTTTGTCACCTGCCCCGTCTTTATCAGTTCCAGAGTGGCCGGCTGCATCCTGACCAGGCCCCTGGCGACTGCCTGCCGGTGGGTATCCGGCTTTTCAGTGACATCAACCATCCTGGGACGACCCGATTCGTCCATATGTGTCAGTTTTTTCATAATTACCCTCCCACCTGGGAGAACGGACGGTCCTGCGGCACGCAGCCCTGGGCAAGTTTATGCTGCCGTGGCTTGCTGTCCACCGCCCTTTTTATCAGTTTTTTCAATTCTTCGGCCGATATTCCCTGTCGCAGTGGGTGGCGCAGGTCAACTTCCCGTTCGCTCAGCAGACAGGGTCGGAGCTTGCCATCGGCGGTGAGGCGAAGGCGGTTGCAGCGAAAGCAGAAATGCTGGCTGACCGGGGTGATGAAGCCGATGGTACCTTTTGCCCGGGGCAGGCGGTAGTATTTAGCGGGCCCGTTGCCTTTGACGGTAGAGGGTTCTAGCTCACCAAGCGCCGCCAGACGTTCCTGCATCTCGTTGACCGGAACAAAAGACGAGTCGGCAAATTCCCGGTTGAAAGGCATTTGCTCGATGAATCGAACGTGCCAGCCTTCTTCTATCGTCTTTCGGGCAAAGTCGAGCAATTCATCATCGTTGCTCCCGGCCATAACCACCACATTGATTTTTATCGGGTTGAGCCCGGCGGCACCGGCGGCGTTTATGCCTTCCAGCACGTGATAAAAGTCGCCACCGCGGGTGATGAGTTTGAATTTGTCCGGTTTGAGCGTATCCAGGCTGATATTCACCCGGCGCAGTCCGGCTGCCTTCAGCTCGTCGGCATATTGAGCCAGCAGGGTACCGTTCGTGGTGAGGGCGATGTCGTCTATGGCTTCTATCTGGGCCAGCATCCGTATCAGGCTGGAAAGACCGATGCGTACCAGCGGTTCGCCGCCGGTAATCCTCACCTTTTTGATACCCAGTTCGGCTGCGGTCACCGCAATCCGGTGTATCTCCTCATAGCTCAGGACATCTTCGTGGGGCAGCAGGTTGATACCCTCGGCGGGCATGCAGTAGATACAGCGCAGGTTGCATCGGTCGGTGACCGAGATGCGCAGATAGTCAATGGGACGCTGAAACGAGTCGGAAAGTCCGGTCATATAATGCTATGTCTCCTGTAAAGATAGGCTTTTATTAAAATACCATATTTCGCAGGACCTGTGCTGCTTTCCTGGCAGCTTGTCCGCGGTGGCTGATTTTATTTTTCTGCTCAAGAGGGAGCTCGGCCATGGTTTTATCCAGCTCCGGCAGATAGAAAATGGGGTCGTAGCCGAAACCATGCTCTCCGCGCGGCTCAAAGGTGATAAGGCCGGGGCATTCGCCTGAGCAGAACTCTACTTTACCATCGGGCGTGGCCAGGGCGATTACGCACCGGAAACGGGCCGTCCTCTTCTCCTGTGGCACGCCGTCAAGTCGCTGTAAGAGATACTCAATGCGGCCCCTGTCGGTGGCGTTTTCTCCGGCGTAGCGGGCGGAAAGCCTGCCCGGTTCCCCGCCCAGGGCATCTACTTCCAGCCCGGAGTCATCGGCCAGAGTGAGCAACCGGCTTTCTCTGGCGGTGACGGTCGCTTTTAAGCGGGCGTTTTCCTCCAGGCTCTCGCCTGTTTCCTCAACCTCAATCGAGATACCCTGTTCGGCCAGGGTCACCAGTTCGTAATCAAGGCCGGGAAGCAGGCTCCGGTACTCCCGCACTTTGGCCTGATTATTGGTGCCGAGAAGAAGCTTGGGACGCAAGAATAACTCCAGTGAATTCCTGTCTCTTATGCGGTCAGGTCCTCGACCGACATTGCCGACATGGTCATCGTTTGCAGGGTGCCCCTTGAGCCGAGTTCAATCGCCACTTTGGATATGGCTTTATCGTCCGGCGCCTCCAGGATATTTATGAAATCGTATAGTCCAAGGAGGGCATATTGAGCCAGTATTTTAACTCCCATGGACTCGACTTCTTTGTTCACTTCCTGGAGTCTTTTGGGATTCGACTTGAGTGTCTTCCTCCCCTCGTCGGTCAGCGTGGTCAGCATTACATAAACAGCCATAATCTCACCCCCATGTCACAGTGTATTACTTAATCTTATCGCTGATGGTTACCCCAGTCAAGGGCAATGACCCGCTACGTCTAACTCATCAGTATTCAATGCCTTTACGCGCTTTCACTCCCTTGTCGTACGGGTGTTTTATTTTAGTCATCTCGGTAACGAGGTCGGCGCGTTCGATAACGGCGGTTTCGGCATAGCGGCCGGTCAAAATGAGCTCTACTGCCGGCGGCTTTTCCTCGATAAGCTTTACCACGTCGCCAGGCGGTATGAGCTTGAAGTAGACGGCGACGTTGACTTCGTCGAGCACCACCAGGTCATATTTTCCGCTCAGCATCGCTTCGCGGGCCGTCTTTAAGGCCAGCTCCGCCTGCTTTATCTCCTCGGGGTCAATCTCTCTATCACCTATAAGGCACCTGAGACCGAAGCTGGCTACTTCCACGCCGGGTAATTTGGGCAGGGAACTGAACTCGCCGTAGGGGTATTTCCCTTTCATAAAGAAAACAATGAAGACCTTGAGGCCGTGGCCGGTAGCCCGCAATACTGAACCCAGTGCGGCCGAGGTCTTGCCCTTGCCGTTGCCGGTGAAGACCTGAATTAAGCCTTTTCTTTCTTTCTTGCTGACCAAATGCACCCCTGTGATGCCTGTGTTCTGACTCATTAAGGGGAGCGGCATCATTTTATTTTTCGATGGTGCCGAGGGTGGGACTCGAACCCACAAGGATTGCTCCAGCGGATTTTAAGTCCGCCGCGTCTGCCAATTCCGCCACCCCGGCACAGGCGTATTTTAGTTACAAATACCGGCAAAGGTCAAGTTAGTGTCTCTTTATTCACAAATTAAAGACATCATCTTAAATAAAACGAATGACTCTTAAATGTAGGAATTGTGAAGGTTAGTTTCACTTTTTATTTTTAAGCTCAACCAAATATTCATTCAATGAATCTAAAGTTAGCTTTACGTATTTCTCGTATTGTGTCGCTCTCTCTGCAGACGCCTTAAAAGGGTCTGGCGCTCTTAACGCCTCAAGGGCTAGTCTTTCAGAATTTTCAGCAAATCGGTTAAAAGATTCACAGATATATAATACAATTCCGACTATTAGTCGTTTCTTGGCATTTCTTAGGTATCTTAACTCTCCGCTGTTAACGGCATAATTAAGAACCGAGCATTGTAATCTTACGAAATCTGAAGGAATTCTCCCGCTTTTGATAATACGCAGAGTATCTGGAACCTGTCTTAAAAGACCTAAGTTTAGTTCAAACTCGTTATAAATCTCCTGCATTAACGCCTTTACTGTTTTATTATTGCGCCATCGTTCTTTTAAAGACCATACAAATAACGAGAATAGAACACCGCTGAAAGTTGCACCAAACGTTATTAACGCAGACTCTATATTCGTTTGCATATTATTAATCTCAGACCTTCAGCTATGGATAAGGAATAAGCACTCCATGATATAAACCACGGTTACGATATAGACTATCCATATCATATTTTATAGTCGTTAATTTATGACTCATCTTCTTCATATTTTTAATCCCTGACCTATATCCGGGTAATATTGAATCAAATTTTTGTACTTTTATATATTCTCTTAATAGTTCGTCGGCGTCTTCTAATCCTCTGATTTCTTTCTTGTATGACGCTAAATTTCTATTATTCTCTTCCTTTTCCCAATCTTTTATATCTTGAATATAGGCACCAAGCTCTTCAATACTTGAATCAATCTGTTCGATAACTTCGTGTATATCATCTATCAATGCTTTCAGCGCTGCTCCAATATCCCATAAATAATCACTATTTTGCCTGTTGCTTTCTATCCTATGCTGTATGTAAAGTGGAAGTATTAAAGCGCAAAAGAAGCCAAGAACTCCAAGAAATCTAAACACATCTATACCAAATATCAGAGGTAACATTATAATCAGCGTAATAATAATCAAAGTGATTGCAAGTGCTATCTTTTGGTCATATCGCATATTGACCCCCTTTACATAGCCTTTCTCTCTGTTTGTCTTATGCTCGAACTAAAGCTAAAAATTAGGCGTTAATTTGGCGTTTGTTTGCTATTGTCTCTGCCAGTTCCGCCACCCCGGCAGGTACAACGTAATTGTAATGGGTAACATAACAGGCGTCAAGAACGAAAACCCGCTAGCCGAAACGACCAGCAGACTTCGTGCTTCGGTTTCTGCAGATTTCAAATAACGATAGACGAATAAACCTTCAAACTACCCTCAAACCTAACCGACCCTGTATACCTCTCTGCCATCTGGATAGACTCCTGGCTATCCTTTTGGGATGCTAAGTGGTATACTTGTTTTTAATATCTAGCCAATGGATTAAAAGTGAGGTGTCCCATGCCGAAAGGTACAATCAGAAAACTGGTTACCGACCGTGGATTTGGGTTTATCAAGACAGAGCAGGAAGAAGACGCCTTCTTCCATCGCAACGAGCTTCAAGGGGTGGAGTTCAGTTCCCTTAAAGAAGGGCAGGAAGTAGAGTTTGATATGGGTCAGGGACGTGATGGTCGCCCCGCAGCAGTTAATGTGAGGCCTATCGAGACTCAAGCATCCGCTGATGATGGAGATGACCAAGGCGGAGATGACAAAGGCGGAGATGA
>JABMRL010000201.1 GCA_013202615.1 Dehalococcoidia bacterium | reverse complement strand
TGGCAAAGACGAGCACGTCGGTGTAGGTAACGCGGGTGCCGAGGGTGTGCTCCTGTGCTGCCAGGTTGTTGCGCAGCGAGATAATCTCCGCCATATCGATTTCACCCATCGCGGTGAGCTGGGCAGATACGGCGAGGCTGTGGTGCATGCGCTCGGCGATGGTTCCCCGCATGCCGGTGAGCGGTATGGTCTGTTTGACACTTCTTTCTCCAGCGGTTGCAGCCGGTGCTGCTGCCGATGGGGCTGGTGCCGTCTTTTTATCAGCGATTGCCTTTTCGATATCCTCATGGATAATTCTGCCGTTCGGGCCGGTGCCGGCCACCCGGGTAATATCGATGGCGTGTTCCTCGGCCAGCTTCCGAGCTACCGGCGAGATGCGGACGCGTTCTTCATCACCTGTTGCCGTGGCGGCTTCTTTTGGCGGTGCTGCCTCGGCCTTTGGTGCCTCAGCGGCTGCCGGTTCGGCTGTCTTCGCGGCTTCGACTGGTTTTCCCGCAGGCATCTCTTTCTGCACCTTGGCCAGTTCTTCCTCAGTTTCCGCGAGCATGGCGATTACCTGGCCGGTCGCGGCCAGCTCCCCCTCGCCCATAATTATGTGGAGCAGGCCTGCACCTGGCGATTCAACTTCAGACATGACCTTCTCCGTCTCGATAACCACCACAACCTGGCGTTCTTCCACCTTGTCCCCTTCCTTTGACTTCCATTCAATGACGGTGGCATCGGCTACTGCCATGCCAATGCGAGGTATTTTAATTTCCGTTGCCATATCTTCCCTCTCTGATATTTAGTTTCTGAAAAAGCCCTGTTCGGCCGCCGCACGGACGGTTTTTTCGATATCGACTACCGGTGGGCCATCAAGTTGAAGCCGGATTTTAACCTCGTCGGTATCCTTGACCGTGAGCTCTCGTTCTCCATCCAGCGCGATAACCGAAGGTTTATGGTTCACCATCACTTCATCGCCGGGTTCAAGCAGTTTCCATTCCTGGATTCCGACTTCCTGGACAACGCCGGGCAGCACGGCTGCTTTTACCTTGAGATGGCCATTGCCCAGTCTGAGGTACATTCCCTGAGCGTCATCAGGACCGATGGGGTGTATATTACCCCCGATGGCTGTCATGCCTAAATTGATTGGTTCGGCTCTGGTACAGATTATCTGCCGAATTTCCGATAGCTCCCAGATGGCCCGGGCGCCGGTGAATAACTGGTTCAACACTACCACGTCAATTAAAGCCATGTCAATCTCCCGTCCGTCGTTGATGACGGCGAGGCGCTTCTGGATTTTGATTACATCCTGGTCATCAAGTAACTTCCTGGCGGTTATACCGGCGGCGATGCCGGCCGTCGTGGCTTCCACCATCGCGGGAAAGACATTGTTGGTGCCGGTAGAAACCGGGACCAGTGGAATATCGCCGCTTTTCTTGGCCACGTCACGGTTGGTGCCGTCTCCGCCGAGGGTAACAATGCACCCCACGTCCTGTTCACCCATCAGTGCCGCAGCCCGCGTGGAGTCTCCACTGGTATAGCTAATCGGCATATCAAGTACACTGAACCTGGCGTTCAGCTTTTCTCTGCCGATACCGTCCACGGCCCGCTCACCGAGGCCGTAGTAATCGGGCATGACCAGGATTTCATCAATCCCGATGGCGTCAACGCCCATAATAATCCGGCGCAGCTGACTGGTCTTTTCGTTGTTGTCCATTATGCTGGCGTAGCCGACAAGTCGCCTGATATCCTTGCCGGAAGCCGGATTGGCAATTATACCTACTTTGCTTACCACACAACCTTCCCAGTGTAATCCGCTTATTTAATTAAATGGCAGTTGACACAGCTGGGCATCGGCTTGCCCGCCAGTGCCGCAATGACGTTTTCCGCTGCCAGCACGTCCATCTTCACCCGTGACAGCGCCGAGGCGCCGGCGATGTGCGGGGCGATGATGATGTTATCCAGCGTGAGCAGCGGGTCATCGGGCTCTATGGGCTCAATCTCGGTAACATCGATTGCCGCAGCGTGTATCTTTTTGCTCTTCAGAGCTTCGTACAGTGCTTTCGGGTCGACCAGTCCTCCCCGGGCGCTGTTGACCAGTATCGCCGTTGGTTTCATGACGGCAAATTCCCTGGCGCCAATCAGGTGTCTGGTCTCATTGTTCAGCGGTACGTGGATGCTGATGTAATCGGCCATGCCCAGCATTTTGTGCAGGTCGGGGACATACTCGACACCGAGCTCTTTTTCCAGCGGGCTGCGCACGATGTCATGGTAGAGAATCTTCATGTCGAAGCCGCGCGCCCGCCGGGCAACTTTCGTGCCTATCCTTCCCAGTCCGACTATGCCCAGTGTTTGCTCGTAAACGTCATGGCCGAGGTACGGGCTCTCCATGGGGCCGAATCTCTGCCAGCCCCCGTTCATGGTCGTGTTGACCGCTTCCACAAGCTGTCGGGCCGAGGCCAGCAGCAGGGCAATGGCAAAATCGGCGGTGCTGTCGTCAACACCGCTGGGTGCGTTGCTCACCCGGACGCCTCTCCGGGCGCATTCCTCGATATCTATAAGGTCGAAGCCGATGGCACGCTGGGCAGCAACTTTCAGCTTTGGTGCATGGTCTAAGAACTCACCGTCTATCTTATCCTGCCAGACAACCAAGCCGTCGGCATCGGCAATGTTTCGGAAAAGCTCCTCGCGACTCAGTGCTTCTTCCCCTTGCCAGGCACCGACCTCGGCATGTTGCTTGAGCAAAGCAATGGCCTCCGGGCTTATCCTTCGGGTAATAAAGACCTTGGGCATTTTTACCTCCTGCAGTCTAATATGATTTTATCCGGGTTTGTACGCTTATCGACCCGTGAAGTAAAGGTTTTTGCCCGTCGCCGAGAACGGAATCCCGATGGCGAGGTCGACATCCATGAGCTTGTTTCTCCGGGCGGCGGCGCCGATGGTGTACATCATACGATTGTCTATGCCGAAATCGCTGGCGGCCTTCACCGCGACGCCGAGCGCGATGCCCAGGTCGATGCTCTGCATGTGGCACATCGGGCCGCGCATCATGCCCTGGTCTCTCTTTTTTGCCTTCACCATTGCCGGGCAGTCTATGCCGCAGGCACCGCAGTTCAGTGGTGATTCGATTCGTTTTGGCTCACCGGTCACACCGATGACCAGCACCACGGAAGATTGCCTGACATCCTGGGCATTTCGTTTGAAGAAGGCGAGCCTTTCCGGGTCCTGGCGGGAGATTTCCTCCATGGTTACGGCCAGCTTTTCCAGCTCTTCCCGTTTGTGCAGAATAAGCGTTTTAACCGAGTCAAGCCCCCTCGTTTTAGGGGCGGTGCGGACACTGACCGCCATCAGTTTGGCGGCAGTCAGAATTCCATCCTTTTCCGCTTCGTTTGAATCTATCGACATCGTTAGTAATCTCCCTCCCGTATACCTTCCGCTTTTGCCTATCTGACAGTTATAGCACACTACTGATTAATCATTAACCTGTAAGACAGTTCCACCTGAAAAGAGTCGCGTTCGAAAAAAGGCACATCTCTTCCAGAACAGCCCTGTCTTCGCCATCTCTGTTCACTCGTTCCAGCTGCCCATATCGGCAATTGCCTGGTAAAGGACATCCACCGCTCGTTCGGCGTTGCTCAGGTCGGCCACTTCGGTTGGGGAGTGGCTGTACCTCCGGGCCGCCACAAACATGAAAGTCGACTCAATATCCGGGTTCACCTCGTACGCAATGTTATGGTCGGACCAAATCCCGGTGCTTACGTCAACGTGGAACGGGATATTCAGTTTTTTAGCCGCGTCCATCAAAAGCTGGTTCAAACGGGGGCTGGCGAAATTGACTTTGGCGGGGTAGGGGGTCGCAGGCTGGGTGAAGGCGAGTCGGCGCACGCCCAGTCCGGTGCGCATCGGGACCGTGCGCTGGATATCGGGTTTGGCATCCTGGGCGAAGCCGGTGTCCAGGGCAATGAACCAGTCGGGCGTTACCTGCCGTAGAAAATGCCTGACGCCAAAGCTGCCTATCTCCTCCTGAACCGAGCCAACGAAATAGATGTCATGCTTTGGGGGCTTGGTCAGCTTTCGGGCTAGCTCGACGAGGACGGCGCAGCCCACCCGGTCATCAATGGATTGACTCGCCAGTATCGTTTTGCTATCGTCAAGCCAGCGCGGCGGACAGTCGAAGATAATAGGGTCACCCACCGAGACGAACTCCTGCCGGTCGCCAACGTCTATCCACAGGGTGCCTGTTTCACGGCTGCCAACGGTGCTGCTGGCACAGACAACGCCGGGGACATCCCGCTCGGCACCTAGTATGAGCACCGGGGTACCGGGCAGATTGCCAAAGTCAATCCAGCCTATCTTGTCAAACCAGACAAACTCATCGACTTTCATCACCACCATGCTGACCTGGTCCAAGTGTGCAACCAGCGCCAGCGAACGCTTGCCCTCCGTCCCTTTCTTCCTGGCGATGAGATTACCTATCTTATCAATGTAAATCTCATCAACGAGGTCTTTAAGTAGCTCCTGGAGCCGATTGGCTACCCGACCTTCAAAGCCGATGGGACCGGGAATCTGAACCAGTTCATAGACCAAATCGTTAATCATGACCGCACTCTTTCCTAATAATTAATATAAAGTTGACTACCAAGAAGAAATCATAGCATTGCCCTTTCTCATGTGTCAAACCTACGGGCCTCTCTATCAGCTTAAAAACCAAATTTAATCTGTGACTGTATTTATGTTATACTTTGCCTTGGGCCAGCGTAGCTCAGGGGTAGAGCAGCGGTTTCGTAAACCGCTGGTCGACAGTTCGAATCTGTCCGCTGGCTCGGTGATTTTAGGGGATGGAACGAGAATGACCGGCTTGCTCTTCGGAACGGCAGGAGCACCTCGCAGTACCTGGACACCATCAACCGTTGGCGGCATTGAGCGTATTGTGGAGCTGGGGCTGGGCTGCATGGAGATTGAGTTTGTGCGGGGAGTGAAGATGAGGGAGACGGCAGCCCGGCTGGTGGGTGAGGTGGCAGTCCGCACCGGGGTGAGATTGTCGGCCCACGCTCCCTATTATATAAACCTGAATTCGCAGGATATCGAGAAGGTAAGGGCCAGCCAGGGTCGTATTCTGCAGGCGGCGCGCATCGCTGCTCTCTGTCATGCGGAAAGCGTGGTTTTTCACCCCGCATTTTACATGGGGCAGCCGCCGGAAGCCGTCTACGAGACGGTGAGGCAACACCTTGATGAAGTACTGAGCCAGCTTGAGCGTGAGAATATCCGGATATGTATCAGACCGGAGGTAACCGGGAAAAGCAGCCAGCTTGGCACCATTGAGGAGCTGGTGAATCTCAGCGCCGGACTTAAAGGGGTATCACCCTGCATTGACTTTTCTCACTGGCACGCCCGTACCGGGAAATTCAATTCCTATCCCGAATTTGAGGCTGTCCTGCTCCAGTTGAGGCAGCGTCTGGGAGATGAGGCACTGGAAAACATGCATATTCACGTTTCCGGTATTAACTACGGTCAAAAGGGCGAACTGAACCACCTCAATCTGGAAGAGTCTGATTTCAAGTATATGGAACTGCTCGGCGTACTGAAGGATTACAATGTCAAAGGTATGCTGATATGTGAAAGCCCAAACCTTGAGGAAGATGCGCTGCGGCTGCAGGCTGTCTATAAGGGCCTGTAATTGCCAGTAGCGGAAAACGTTATGGCATATTATGGTATATGGCATATTATGGTATAATTAGGATGGTTCAATAGAGATAATGTCAGGAGTGAAGCGTGAAACCTAACTGGAAAAGGAGCGGCTTGATTTATATCGCCATCCTGTTGGCGGCGGTGGCGTTGTTCTCCTATCTGCTACCATCGGCGAACAAACCTGAGGAAGTACCCCTCAGTGAGGTAATCGCCATGTCGCAGAGCAAGGAAATCACCGAGATAACGGTGGAGGACGACCTGCTGCTTATCACCACGACTGATGATACCGAGCTACGGGCATTCAAGGAAAGCAACGCCAGCATCTATGAAATTGAGGAGCTGAACCTTGAAGGCATCGTGGTGAATATCAAAGGGTCGTCAGGCATCAACTGGGGCAGCCTGATGTTGAATTTCCTGCCGCTCATTATCTTCGGCGGTCTGCTGTTCTTCCTTTTCCGCCAGGCAAGAGGGGCAAATAACCAGGCAATGAGTTTTGGTCGGAGCCGTGCCCGCCTCTTCCCGGCTAACCGGCCCACGGTGACCTTTGGCGATGTGGCCGGCGTGGAAGAAGCCAAGCAGGAACTGCTGGAAGTGGTGGAATTCCTTAAGTCGAGGGAAAAGTTCGAGGCGCTGGGTGCGCGTATCCCGAAAGGGGTGTTGCTCGTCGGTCCTCCGGGTACGGGCAAGACACTGATGGCGAGAGCGGTAGCCGGCGAAGCTGATGTGCCTTTCTTCTCGATTAGCGGCAGTGAGTTCGTGGAGATGTTTGTTGGCGTTGGCGCTTCAAGGGTGCGCGACCTCTTTGACCAGGCGAAACGCAATGCGCCCTGTATCATCTTCATTGATGAGATTGACGCGGTGGGACGACACCGCGGTTCAGGACTGGGCGGCAGTCATGACGAGAGGGAGCAGACCCTCAACCAGATTTTGGTGGAGATGGATGGCTTTGATACCAGTACCAGCGTGATTGTCATGGCGGCTTCCAACCGACCGGACATTCTTGACCCGGCGCTTCTGAGGCCCGGTCGTTTTGACCGCAGGGTGATTCTGGACCGCCCGGATATTAACGGTCGGGTCGCTATTCTCAAAGT
>JABMRL010000200.1 GCA_013202615.1 Dehalococcoidia bacterium | reverse complement strand
TGTAGCACATGTCCTCCCAGATGAAGACGGTATCCACCTCAACTTCTTTAAGCACTCCGTCGAAAAGCGCAATCCAGAGGTCGGCCAGGTGGTTATTTATGTCCTTCATCATCTCGGGGTCGTCATAGTACTTGGTCAGCAGTTCCTCAACGCCCATGAGATATCGCGGCGTGCCGAAGAAGCCATGCGTCTGGCCGAGCCCGATGGGATAATCACGTTTTTTATATTCTGCAACCACCTGCGACCAGTTATCCGGCAGCCTGCCTTCCAGGCTGGGGCGAAGCCGTTCCGCCTTGTAGCGCTCCCAGCTTTCACGGTCCTTAACCGGTCCCCCGACGATGGTGGGCAGGCTGGTGCGGTTTTTCAGTTCCTTGCGCAGGCAGCCATCCCATTCCTGCCAGATGTACCAGTCACCATGGTCTTCAACGACTTTGGCTTCATATGGTGGCCAGGCACCGGTAGCTAACGGCACCCGCACCAGATAAGGGTCCATTTTGAAGTAATCGTGGATATCAAGGGAGGTGTCGCGGTTCAGCGGCACGCCAGCGGATTCGTTAAAAAGTCCGATGCCACCGTCAATGTCAGCGCGGAGTCCGTGCACCTGGGGCAGACCTTCCTTATACCAGCGGCGCACCGTGCCGCCCCAGTAGCCGAATTCCCAGACGAAGTTCCGGTCCGGCTCCTCAAAATTCATAATCGCTAGGAAACGTTCCCGTGTATTCATCGGCGACCTCCCTTCAGGGAAGTAAAGCGGTTGCTTGGATTAAAGATAATTACGCGGGCAGTTTCATCAGGCGGTCGGCCTCGTCCACGGCCGAGGCGCAGTCATCGGCATAGCCCTCAACGCCAATCTCATCAGCAAACTGGCGGGTTATGGGCGCGCCACCTATAAGCATCTTCACCTTGCTGCGGACGCCGGCCGTTTCCAGGGCCTTGGAAATAGCGGGAATCATGGTCATGGTGGTGGTGAGTAGAGCTGAGGCCGCCACAATATCGGCGCTTGCTGACTTGGCCTCCGCCGCAAAAGCGTCTGCTGAAACGTCCACGCCCAGGTCATGCACGTCGTAGCCATTGCTCTCCAGCATCATCTTGACCAGGTTCTTGCCGATATCATGCATATCACCCTCAACGGTGCCGACGAGCACAGTCCCTTTCTTCTGAACGTCTGCACCAGTGAGGTATGGCTGCAATTTCTCCGTTCCGCTCCTCATGGCGCGGGCAGCGATAAGGATTTCCGGCAGGTAGGCCTGGCCATCTTTGAATAGCTGTCCCAGTGCCTGAATGCCGGGCACCAATCCCTGGCCCAGTATGTCTCCAGCCGCAATCCCGGCGTTTAGCGCCGCATCAACAGTCTGGACGGTCAGTTTCTCATCACCGTTCTTAACTGCTTCGGCAATTGTCTTCAGGTGGTCAGGCATGTTCTCCTCCTTAATCTTCGGTGGCTTTAAACTTTATTTACCAGAGATAAAATAAATGGGCAGTAGAGGATTTGAACCTCTGACCTCTGCGATGTCAACGCAGCGCTCTAACCAACTGAGCTAACCGCCCACTGTACCATAATTCTACAAAACGCTCCGTCTTTCGTCAACCATAGCTGGCGGGCTGCGTTGCCGATGCCTGTCTGCCGTTTTCAGGAAGTACTGGTGTAATTTGCCCTGAGGTGTGCTAAAATACTAGCCAAATTAGAACCTTAACGGAGGTCTGCCATGAATTTTCTCAAAGGTCTGCTGACGACGCTGCTGACGTTCATCCTCTTTCTGTCGCTGGCTGCTTTCGGTACGCTGTTCGCATTGCGCAGCACGCTGCTCGACCCGGACTTTGTCGTGGCGCAGGTGGGAAAACTTGATGTGGCGGCTCTGGCGGAGGAAATGACCGGGATGCAGTTGAGCGGCCAGATACCGGCGGAAGCGTCTTTTCTTGAAGAAGCGCTCTACAACGCCATCGCCAAAAATGAGCCATATCTGAAAGAACAGGCGAGTGCCGCCATCCACTCCGGCTATGATTACCTGCTCGGCAAGAGTGACCAACTCAATATGGTGGTTTCCCTGGAGGCGGTAAAAGAGGACATGAAGGAGGAGCTGTGGCAGCTTTTCCAGCAGAACAAAGAAAGTCTGCCGCCGGAAGTTTCCGCTTTACCGCCGGAAATGCTGGAGCAGTATTTCGAGGAATTTTACCGGCAAATTGAGGGTGCGGTACCGTCGGAGTTCGCCATCGACGAGAGTTCAATCCCACCGGATATAATGGCTGTGGTCGATATATTGCGGACGAACGCCGGTTACCTGGAGACAGCTTACTATGGGCTGATAGCGCTGATGGTGGTGCTGGTGCTGGGCATAATTCTGTTGCACCGCAGCGTCAAGGGTGCTACCCGGGAACTGGGCATCACCTTTCTCATTTACGGGGTCATTGAGTATGCCGGTGTCTGGGCGACCCAGCGCTATTCTGCCAGTATCCCGCTGCCGGATATACCGCCGTCGCTGCAGACCTGGCTCAACGGATTCATCAACGACCTTATTGCTCCGATGCAGACGCTGGGGATAGGGCTGATGGTGGGTGGTGCGGTGTTGATTATCGTTTCCATCGTCTACCCACGGCTGCGGTCGGCGGAAACAGAAGAATAAATATAGATACCCACCCCACCCAGTATGACCGCACCCACCGCCGTGGCTATGGCAATGAAAATGGTGGCATCATACCAGAAGCCGCCCGGGAAAAGCATGATTAAGTAGTCCCGGCTCGGGTCAAGCTGCCAGAACTCGTTGGCGAAGCTCAGCAGGTGGAACTGGAGAAAAAGCTGGTCGAAGTTGAGCATTGCGCTCAGGCCCAGCAGCAGCATCAGGCCTAAAGTGAGGCCGCTGCCCCAGATAAGCCCCCGCGCTACCCGGCGTTTTCCTCCCAGCCACAGGAAGAAAACGGCATAGACCAGCGAATATAAAAGCGTGCCCAGGAATATCCAGTAATCCAGTCGGAACAGCCCTTTCACGTCCTTCAGGTGGATGGCCTCTCGCTCGTTGAAAAGCGAGAAAGTCTGGCCGTCTTTGACCACGGTCACGTTGATGTACTCTTCACCGGAATTGAAGTAATGGATAAGTCCTCTGGCGGCTCCATCCAGCTCAGCATTGGACAGGCCCGTCGTCCGGCTCACCTCATATTTGTCGAAGCCGTAGCGGTAAAGGGCCGGGCTGTTGGCCGCCCCGCCAATACCGGCCGAAAGCAAAAGTAGAGGCAGGCAGAGAACGAAAAGCCATTTTGTGACCTTGTGAAAAACTTTCAATTTTTTATTCCACCGGCTACCAAGATTTTACACTTTTTCCACCTGAAAATGATACTTCCACCGCAGGCCCCTGTGCTATAATGAGATAGATTTTTCATTTAAGGAACCATGTTTACTCATCTTCATGTCCATACCGAATACAGCCTGCTTGACGGCATGTGCCGCATTCCGCAGCTGCTTTCAAGAGCCAAGGAACTTGGTATGGACAGCCTGGCAATCACCGACCATGGCGCCATGTATGGCGTTATCGAGTTCTATCGTACTGCCAGGGAAGTTGGTATAAAGCCTATAATCGGCTGTGAGGTATACCTCGCGCCGGGAAGTCGCTCTGGTCGCGACGCGGCGGACCGAAACCACAACCACCTCGTCCTTCTGGCCAAGAACTATACCGGTTACCAGAACCTTATCCAGCTCGTGACCAAAGCACACCTCGAAGGCTTTTACTACCGGCCTCGGGTGGACAAAGAGCTTCTGGAGCAATATCATGATGGGTTGATTGCGCTTTCCAGCTGCCTGAAGGGTGAGATACCGCAGTTGATTCTTGGCGGACGCCTTCAGGACGCCCAGCAGGCGGCACAGTGGTACCAGCAGGTATTTGGCGATTTCTACCTTGAGATACAGCGGCAGCCCATTTCCGAGCTTGAGCAGGTGAACCAGGTACTGATTGCCATGAGCGATGAGCTTGGCATCCCGCTGGTGGCTACAAATGACATCCATTACGTCAGGCGGGAGGACGCGCAGGCTCATGACCTGCTCCTGTGTATTGGTACCAACTCCTCCGTCAATGATGAAAAGCGGATGAAGATGGCCTCGGATACCCTTTATCTCAGGAGTCTGGAGGAAATGGCCGAGCTTTATCGGGATATCCCGCAGGCTCTCGACAACACGGAGCGGATTGCCGAAATGTGCGACCTCACTCTGGAGTTCGGGCGGTTGCACCTGCCCGAGATCGAACTGCCGCCGGGGAAAAAGGCTGACGATTTTCTCGCTGACCTGTGCTACGAAAATTTGCCCCGCAATTATCCCCAGGCCACTGAGGAAATAAAACAGCGACTTGACTATGAGCTTGATGTCATTAAAAAGACCCAGTTTGCCAACTATTTTCTTGTGGTATGGGATATCATTTCCTTCACCAAGGAGCGCAACATTCTCTTCGGGGTGAGGGGCAGTGCCGCTGCCAGCATAGTCCTCCACTGCCTGGGCATCACCGCGGTTGACCCGATTGAGCACCGGCTGGTCTTCGAGCGGTTCCTCAATCTGGAGCGCAAAGAGATGCCGGATATCGACCTTGATTTTCAGGATGACCGGCGTGACGAGGTTATCGCCTACGTGTCACAGAAGTACGGACAGGACCACGTGGCCCAGATTATCACCTTCGGCACGCTTGGTGCCAGGGCAGCCATCCGTGACGTGGGCCGGGCGCTGGGTATGACCTACAGCGATGTTGACCGTGTGGCCCGGCTTGTGCCATACTCACCAACCATGACGCTGACAAGAGCGCTGAATGAGAGCAACGAGCTCCGGAGCCTACACCATGATGACCAGGTAATCCGCAATCTAATCGACTCCGCACGGAAGGTGGAAGGGGTTGCCCGCCACGCCAGCACACACGCCGCAGGTGTGGTTATTTCCCAGGAGCCGCTTACCAGGCACGTCCCGCTGCAGTGGGGCAGCAGGGGCAGTAGCCAGGAATCGGTTATGACCCAGTTCTCCATGGGTGATATTGCCGAGATAGGGCTTCTTAAAATGGACTTTCTCGGCCTGGCCAACCTCACCATCCTGGAGAAGGCAAGGGAAATCATTGCGGAGAACCATGGCGTTGAAATTGACCTGCACAGCATTCCGATGGATGATGCCAAGACATTCAGCCTGCTGTCTTCCGGGGAAACGACCGGGGTCTTTCAGCTGGAAGGGGCCGGCATGCGCCGCTATATCAAGGAGCTTAAACCGACCATGTTCAGTGACATCGCCGCCATGGTGGCGCTTTACCGCCCCGGCCCGATGGAGCACATCCCGACCTTCATCAGGGCGAAGCACGGCCTTGAGCCCATCCGTTATCCCCACCCCGCTCTGGAAAACATTCTGCAGGAGACTTACGGGGTGATTGTCTATCAGGACCAGGTGCTGTTCATCGTGAGGGAATTCGCCGGCTACAGCCTGGGACAGGCGGACATTTTCCGCAAGGCGATGGGCAAGAAAATCCCCGAGGTGATGAAGAAGGAAAGGCGCCGCTTTATCGGAGGCGCCAAGAAGAATGGGTTCTCGGACGGGCTTGCCACCCAGGTCTTCAACCTCATCGAACCGTTCGCCGGTTACGCTTTTAACAAGGCACACAGCGTGAGCTATGCGCTTATTGCCTATCAAACGGCTTATCTCAAGGCGAACTATCCGGCGGAATACATAACCGCATTCCTTACCATACACGCTGACCAGCCGGAGAAGGTGGCCAGCGCTGTTGCCGAGTGCCGCCGTCTGGGTATCAACGTGCAGCCGCCGGATATCAACCGCAGCCAGGTCAATTTCTCTATTGAAAAAGATGGCGCCGCGCCCGACATCCGCTTTGGATTGTCGGCAATCAAAAATGTGGGTCCGACGGCAGTCGAGCCCATCGTGGCGGAAAGAGGTAAAAACGGGGAGTTCAAGTCCATTGAGGACCTGTGCCGTCGTTGCGACCTGCGCGGCATCAACCGGCGGGTTGTTGAGAGCCTGATTAAAGCTGGTGCCTTCGATTCCCTGAGCAACAGTCGGGCGGTATTGCTGAGCAATGTGAACCGCATCATTTCTCTGGCGCAGCGGGAACAGCGCCTTCGGGAGACAGGCCAATCTACTATGTTTGACTTGTGGGGAGAAGAAGCACCGCTGCCAATGTCCAGCCTTGACCTTGGAACAGCAGAAGATGTCCCCATGAAGGAGAAATTAGTCTGGGAGAAGGAGCTGACCGGGGTATACCTCTCCGAGCACCCCTTCAGCGCCATAGCCGGCGAGCTGAGCGCTGAAACCATGCTGGTGGGGCATATTGATGTCGAACTGGTCGGGCAGACACTGGACATCGTGGGTATGGTGGGGTCGGTCCGACAGCTATTTACCAAGGAAGGGAACCCGTTTGCCAGCGCGATGCTCGAGGACCTCAGCGGGCAGGTTGAAATCATGGTCTGGCCAAAGGTCTATGCGGAAAAAGGCGAGCTGTGGCAGGAAGGGAACATCGTTGTGGTGAAGGGCAAGGTGAGGATGAGGGAGGACAGAGTGCAATTGAGCTGTGAAGAGGTGCGTCCCTACCAGGCTATGGAAGGGAAAGCGGAGAAAGAGGAAGAAGAAGAGAAAGAAAAAGAGGAAACTGTTCAGTTGCCCGCTGTAAAAAAGCAAGAGAGCGAGAAGACTATGCCGAGAGATATGCCGGCGGAGAATCGCCGGTTGGTCATCAGCCTCAGCCAGACCAGTGATGCTGAGGGAGATAAGGCCAATCTGAATAAAGTGGTTGAGATTTTGAGAAGCTACCCCGGGCACGATGAGGTAAAATTAAAGGTGGCTAACGGAAACAAAATAACTCACCTGCGCCTTTTCGATATTCACGCCGACTACTGCTCCGAACTACATGAGCGTCTGGTGGAGGTGGTGGGGGAGGGGGGCCTCAAGCTGGAAAAGAGGTGAGGGCGTTGACGATGCCTTCCGAAGAGATGCAAAAAGGTCACCGCAGGAGGCTCAGGGAAAAGTTCCTGAAGTCCGGGCTGTCCGCGTTCCACGACTACGAAATCGTGGAGCTGCTGTTGACGCTGGGTTCTCCGCGTAAAGACTGCAAGCCGCAGGCTAAAGAAGCGATAAAACGTTTCAAGACGCTGAGAGGAGTGCTTTCGGCCTCCGCGGAGGAGTTGCAGCAGATTGAGGGCGTTGGCCCGCACAGCGCCTTCGGCATCAGGCTGGTTCAGGAGATGGCCAGGGAGTTTCTCAAAGGGAAAATTGTGGACCAGCCTTTCCTGAAATCATCACGCGAAATCTTTGACTATCTCTACCACGCCATGCGCGACCGGAAGAAAGAACTGTTCAAGGTTGTTTATCTCAGCAGCCAGAACCAGATAATCGAGGTGGTCGACCTCTTCGAAGGTACGGTGGACAGCAGCTCAATTTCACCGCGTGAAATCATCGAGGGGGCGCTTAAAGATAACGCCACCGCCCTGATATTCGTCCATAATCACCCCTCCGGCAACCCCGCGCCAAGCACCAGCGACCGGGAGATGACCAGGCAGCTGGTCTACGTCGGGAGAATCATCCAGATGAAGGTTGTCGACCATATAATCATCGGCAACGACCGGTATTACAGCTTTGCCGATGAGGGGCTGATTGAGGAATATGGAATGGACTTCCTGAACCTGAGGCTGCGGGGGACTTCCGAGGCGAAGCGGCGG
>JABMRL010000199.1 GCA_013202615.1 Dehalococcoidia bacterium | reverse complement strand
GAGATTAGAGGGCTGCAGAGAACAGAAGTTGGTGAAGTGGGCGAGCCTTTCGGCACCGGCCAGACGGGGTCCTCGGCCATGCCCCACAAGCGTAACCCTGAACTCTGCGAGCGAATCAGCGGTCTGGCACGACTGGTAAGAGGCTATGCCCTTACGTCAATGGAAAACATCGCCCTCTGGCACGAACGTGACATCAGCCATTCCTCCACGGAACGCATTATACTGCCCGATTCCTGCCTGCTCGTTGATTACTGCCTGTCCGTCTTCACCTCAATAATCAAGGGGCTGCAGGTCTTCCCGCAGCGTATGAAAAAGAATATCGAGCTCACCAAAGGCCTCGTTTTTTCACAGCGAGTGATGCTGGCACTCATCGATAAAGGCCTCTCCCGACAGAGGGCATATGAGCTGGTGCAGCGCAACGCAATGAAGTCCTGGAAAGGAAATAAAAATTTCCTCAATCTTCTAAAAGCAGACCCGGAGGTCACTGAAATCCTGCCCCAGCCGGAACTCGGGTCTCTGTTTGATTACCAGTATTATCTGAGGCACATTGACGAAATCTTCGAGCGCCTGGGCCTGACCAAAACGCAGTGGAAAAGCGCCATATCAGAATCGACCCATCTGGAGCCCAGGGCACTGTGATAGCCGCCTGTAAAGGTTAAGGTAATATGGTGGAGGAACAATCAACTGACGAGATTCGCAAAGTGGCCATGACGCTGGACAGCGGGATAGAGAATAAAAATCTGGACACGGTCACATCCTGCTTTGCTGACAACTGTGAAATTGAATTGCTGCGTCACAGCCTCTATGGAAAAACCGGCGTCAAGAAATGGTTTGACTGGCTTTTCAAAAACATCCGGCAGATAAAGTTTCAACCCGTCGTAATCATGGCTGAGGGGAATATTCTATTCGAGGAATTTATCATCCGGGCAAGACTGTACAGCGGTCCAGAGGTAAAGTCAAAGCAGTCTGAAGTCCTCGTCTTCGAGAATGGAAAAATTAAATGTCTGCGCCTTTACTTTGACCGCTTGGACTTTGCTGACACGGTGACCAGAGACCCGGTAAGCAAGGCCGTGGTCAGCCGGATCATCAAGAAATCTCTTGAGGGATTAACCGATTAAATATAGAGAGGACAGGAGTTTAAAACGTGGGAATTGACGCATCAGTAATAAGTGAAGCAGATCTGCCCCTGCCGTTATTTATCAGAGGCAAAGTACGCGATAGCTATGACTTGGGAAATCACCTCCTCATCATCGCCACCGACCGCATCTCCGCCTTTGATTTTGTACTGCCGAGTGCCATTCCAGACAAAGGCGCTGTCCTGAACCAGCTGTCTGTTTTCTGGTTCCGGCAGACATCGGAAATTATACCCAATCACCTGGTAGAGGCGATTGAAGATGTGCACAGCCTGGACACGTATCTACCCGCCGAAAATCGCTTCTCCTACCCTGCTTACCTGGTCGGCCGTTCTATGGTGGTGAAAAAAGTCAAGCGTATACCGGTGGAATGTGTCGTTCGCGGCTACCTTGCCGGCTCCGGCTGGGCAGAATATCAGGAATGCGGCCAGGTTGCCGGTTTCAAGCTGCCCAGGGGACTCAAAGAGAGCCAGAAGCTACCTGAACCGTTGTTCACTCCGACCACCAAAGCAGACACCGGGCATGACTTGCCCATCACCATAGATGAAGTCGAGAAGCTGGTTGGTGAAAAAAGAACCCTCGAGATGAAAGCGAAAAGCCTGGCCATTTATAATCACGCACAGGAATATGCTGCCAAACGGGGCATAATCATCGCCGATACTAAAATGGAATTCGGGCTGGATGAAGACCGGCTCATTCTGATTGATGAGCTTTTAACCCCGGATTCGTCACGGATCTGGGAGTCCAACCTGTACCAGGTCGGGCAGTCACAGCCCAGCTATGATAAACAGCCGCTACGCGACTGGCTGGTGGCGTCAGGCTGGAACAAGGAACCGCCCGCCCCACCACTGCCACTGGATGTTGTTGAAGCAACGTCCCGCGGGTACATTCAGGCATACGAGAAAATTACCGGCCGCATACTGAAGTAAACACCCGGAACATAAAGGACCAGGCACTGTCTACAGCGCCCGCCCTTACACAGTGTTAGCTAATACCAGCCGGTCTCTGGCGTCCCTGCCTAGTCGTACATGTCGATACTGTGATAAAATATAGGCGGCAGAGCATAGCTATCGAGAGTGGTTAATTCGCCAGGTTAACACCGCCAACCGATTATTGTTTTTATTTCAATGGGCAGCCACTCCAGTATAATTGCCGGGAGTTACCACGGGGAGGTTATGAGAGGTTCCCCTCTGAAAGTTGACGCCAGGGCCAGACTGCACATTGAGGTCAAGGGCATAGTGCAGGGTGTCGGTTTCCGGCCCTTTGTTTATCGTCTGGCCAGGAACTGTCACCTCAATGGCTGGGTACGAAATACCTCGGGAAACGTGGCCATTGAAGTAGAAGGGCTTGAAGGAAACCTCAGCCAGTTTCTTAGCCTGTTGAAAGAAAAGGCGCCTCACGCCGCCCGTGTCCAGGACGTTACCACCAGGAAACTGCCCGATGAAGATGATGTTGACTTCGTAATAAGAAAAAGCCAGCCCGAGGCGGGAAAATACCAGCCGGTCTCTCCTGACCTGGCTACCTGCAAAAGTTGCGCACACAGAATAGCACAAGATAGTCGGACGGAGAAGAGCGATGAAAGACCGAAAAATCGTAAATATAGGTATCACCGGAACTTCCGGCCATATTGGAACCACGCTGGCGGAAGGGCTCCCTGCTAATTACAAGCTCACCTTGTTTTATAATCGACGAGAGATAAATTCCGACCTTGCCGGCAGGCATAAAACGGTACAGGCGGACTTCTCCAAAGCGGAGCAGGTCCAGGGCGTGTTTGAGGGGCTGGATGCGGTGATTCACCTCGCCGCCGACCCCCTGACCGAAGCCGGCTGGGAAAGCGTCCTCCACAAAAACATCATCGCCACCTACAACGTGTTTGAGGAGGCAGTACGAGCCGGCGTTCTGAAAATCGTCTTCGCCAGCACCAACCACACCCAGCACGACCACGCCGGAAAGACACCGATGACGATAGACCGCTTCTTCATACCGACCATGGGAGGTGTAAAGCTGAGCGACCCACCGGCGCCGGATTCGTACTATGGCATTTCCAAGCTATTCGGTGAAAACATGGGCTGGTACTACTCCCGGAGGTGTGGCATTCAGTTTATCTCCCTGCGCATCGGGTCGACTTTTCCCCAGGATGACCCTTCAATCTGGAAAGACACGGAAAGAGAGGACCACGCGCGGGCTATATTCCTGAGCAAGCGGGACTGCGTCGAGGCGTTTGCCAGAGCCCTCGCAGTCAATACCGACTTCCTGCTCGCCTATGCCATCAGCAACAATGACCGCCGCTGGTTTGACCTGACGGAAACCAAGGAGAAGCTCGGTTTCTACCCCAAAGATAACGCCGAAGATTACTTTTAATGCCGGCCAAAGAATGATAAAAAAGTCGCCCCGCCATACCGGCAGGGCGACTTCTCTTTTCGCGTTCTGCTTCTCGATTTGTCAGCAAACGGAGTTTACCCTAATCCTCCCACTCTCCACCTTTCCCGATTTTGGAGAAGCAAAAGCCCAGGCCGCCAAGAAGCATCACCCAGATAACAATGGTGGAAATAATAGCTCCGGTTGTCATTTTCTATTCACCCCCTCCGGTAGTCTTGGTCTTGATAAACGACAGCAGGATGCTGAATATCAGGGTCACGCCGAGTATAATCCATATGATGTCCGAGCCACCCAGTGCTCCGATTTCATAGCCGCTATACTGCTCTTTCCCGTCCTTCATGAAGCCGCCGACGACCACCACAAATATCAGTCCCCCCGGTACTACCAGTCTTATCAGCCAGTCCCACCAGGCGCCTATCTTGATATCTGAAGTCTCGTTGCTATGCTCTCTCAGCTTTCGAGGACCGTATACCCAGCCGATAACAAGACAGGCCAGGGCACCGGTAATCAGCAGACCATAGAAACACACGGCGCGGTCGACCATGTCCAGCCAGTACAGGCCGCCCTGGGTGGTGTAAAGAACGCCCACCAGAAAGGCAACGATGGTGACAATCAGGGTAGCTTTTATCCGGCTCCAGCCAAATTTGTCCATGAGCGGTACCGCGACACCTCCATAAGCGAGGAAGTATGCCGACGTCGTGCCCAGGGAGAACAAGCAGAGGAAGAAGAGTATCCCCACCAGCGCATTGCCTCCGGGCATCATTGACACGGCCACCGGATAGGTGACAAACGCCAGGCCCAAGCCCGAAGCACTGACGTCGCCAATCGGGATGTTCATCGCCTGCATGATGAAGCCAACGGTGCTGAAGACGGCAAAACCGGCGAAGAAAGCCGTGGCGGCATCGGAAAATGAGGTGATAATGGCACTGTTATTGACATCGGCTTTCCTGGCGATGAAGCTGCCATAGGCCACCATGCCCGCCATACCCAGAGATAAGGTGAAGGCAATCTGGCTAAAGGCGGCAAACCAGACGTCTATACTACCGAGAACAGCGAAATCAGGAGTGAGATAGAAATTCAGTCCGTCCAGTGCGCCCGGCAAGGTAATTCCCCGAATAAACAGGACGACCAGTAATATCCAGGGCACGATTACCAGGACAACGGAAACTTTGCCTATTATTCGGGCACCCCGGAACATGATGAGAAAAATGACCAGCCAGACAAATGCCAGCAAGCCAAGGATGAACCATACCGGAGGCCCGAGAGCAGTTGGGCCATCTGAAAGTTGTAAAACGGTGCCGAAAAAGAAATCGCCAGCGCCCTCAGCTCCAGCCTGCCCCATACCCCATTCTACAGTTGCAGAGCTTATGGCATAACGCAGCGACCAGGCAATGATTACCGTATAGTAAGTCACAATCAGGAAGGCAACCCAGACCGGCCACCAGCCCAGCCACTCCCACTTTTTACCGATACCTTCGAATGCGCCGGGCGCGCTTCTCTGAAACAAACGGCCCATGCCAAATTCCATCATCATCCAGGGAATGCCCATAACAATGAGGCCAATAATATACGGAATTAAAAAGGTGCCACCACCATATTCGTAGGTCATATAAGGAAAGCGCCAGACATTTCCCAGACCGATTGCCGAACCTATGGCCGCAAAGATAAACGGTGCCCGGCCGGTCCATCTTTCCCTTGTTACTTCAGCCATCTAAATAACCTCCTTTCCTGAAGATAGCCATTGTATATATCTCCAAAAAACTGTGGCTGATAGGCTCCTCCTTCCTCACGAATAATCGTGATTTAATATCGCCAAAGTTTTTAATTATGGTATACATAAAATGCTTTCGATAGTTGAAAATTGTACACGGGAAAGGGGGTAATGTCAATAGATATGGCCGTTATCTATTGACATTAATGGCAAATTATGGTGAAATATTATATGGAAGTTCTTGGCTCCCGAATCTTCACTTAGAGGAGGTGATGCTGTGAGACTTCACGAGCTCTTCGGAGTATGGCAGGTGGACCAGTAGTGCCCTGCCTGACGGCAGGGCGGACGGACCTCGAACTCGACTCGAGTTAGAAAAAAGGGTCAGTCTCAGTAATGAGAGACCAGGTCCGGCAGTAATAACCGGAAGTGAGTTGGGCTCGAGACAAAAAGCAAATGGGAGAGGGCGCTGAAAAGTGCCCTCTCTTTTTTACGCCCTACATTACCCGAAGGAATGCGGTCTTTTCGTATACTTGACACCGTATCTTCACGAAATCTACAATTACTGCGGTTAGTCGCCTGCTGGTAAGAGGTTTTGCTATGAGCAGAAACGTGAAAGTGGTACCGGCCATTCTTACTGATGACCCATCCGCCCTTGAGAAGATGGCCCGTCAGGCAGAAACCTTCACCGACTTTGTCCAGATTGACATTATGGATGGCCGCTTCGTACCATCGCGGAGCATTACCCGGGAACAGATAGTTGGCCTGCCCGACAAGCTGAAATGGGAAGTCCACCTGATGGTTACTAACCCTGAAGAATACGTTGCCGATTTCAAGCAGGCCGGCGCCAGCAAGGTTATTTTTCACCACGAAGCCACCACCTCCCCCCACAAAGTTATTTCACGCAGCCGAGACCTTGAAATTGATATCGGGCTGGCCATCAACCCGGAGACGCCGGTATCCGCCGTCGTACCTTATATCGACCAGGTTGATAGCATTCTCCTCCTCACGGTAACACCAGGCTTCTACGGCAGCAAATTTATCCCGGAAGTGATGGACAAGGTGGCTGAATTGAGAGCTATTCGATCTGGAATCAAAATCGGGGTTGACGGTGGCGTCAAGGAGAACAATATCAGGGAAATCGCCAGCGCCGGTGTTGATTATATCTGCGTGGGCAGCGCGATTTTTCTGCAGCCAGACCCGGCGAAAAGCTATCGCCATTTACAATCTCTGGTTCAGGGGTATTGAAACTCCACCAAGAGTCTTACTTCTCTGGTTTTTTCACCGCATGCCCTCCGAACTGCTTCCGCAGTGCGGCCAGCAGCTTCGCCCCGAAGGGTTGCTCCTGGCGTGAGCGGAACCTGGCCTGAAGCGACTGAACAATAACCGGTGCCGGCACTGCCAGTTCCACTGATTCCTGCGCCGCCCATCGCCCCTCACCGGAATCTTCCACATAGGCCTGGATGTTTTCCAGTTCCGCATCCTCACCAAGGGCAACGGCGACCAGGTCAAGCAACCAGGAACGCACCACGCTCCCGTCGCGCCATATCCCTGCGATTTTCTCCAGGTCCAGGCCAAATTCCTGCTTGGCCTGCATCAGCTCAAAACCTTCTGCGTATGCTTCCATCAGGCCATATTCAACGCCATTATGAACCATCTTGACGAAATGCCCGGCACCGGACGGCCCAACGTAACCATACCCTTTGTCCGGCGCTGGCGCCAGGGTCTGGAATATCGGCTCCAACCTTTGAAAAGCCGCCAACTCCCCCCCAATCGTCAGGCAGTACCCCTTCTCCAGTCCCCAGATGCCGCCACTTGTGCCCACATCAAGGAAAAACAGGTTCTTTTCTGCCAGCATGGCAGCCCGCCTCATGCTGTCTTTATAGTACGAGTTGCCGCCATCTATAAGGCAATCCCCGGCCGATAGGTGAGCCGCCATCTCGGCAATGGTTTCCTCTGTGGTTTCACCGGCCGGTACCATCAGCCAGACAGTGCGAGGTGCTCCAAGCCTGGAGGTTAATTCCGCAATTGACGTGGTGCCGGCCGCTCCCTGTTCCACCAGTGCCTGCACTGCTTCCGGTACGAGGTCATAAACGACAACTCGATGTCCGCCCTTTAGAAGACGGCGCACCATGTCACCACCCATCCGCCCCAGACCTATCATACCCAGTTCCATCTCAGCCATCTTCTCCTTACCGGCTACGCCAAATCGGACACTATTCTGGCGAAGGTCGCCGTGTCTCCGGAATCAAGATGAATTCTGACCACACGCCTTTTCAGCGCCAGCAGGGTCTGAAGGTCGCCAAGTGCCTGGGCATCTGCCAGTATATCAAACGTGTACGGCGCACCGGGGACAGGTATCTTATGCTCATGAGACATGGTTACCTGAAGGAAAAGACCCGTGTTAGGACCTCCCTTGTGCAGCTGCCCGGTGGAGTGCAGCAGGCGCGGCCCGTAGCCGAAGGTGGTGGCGATACGGTGTTTCTCCATTACCTTGCGACGTAATTCGGCGCACGTTTCTTCCAGCTCCGGCATCTGCTTCGTGAAAGCCATAATTGCCAGGTAATCGCCCTTCCTGATTTCCGACATCAACTCATCAAGTGATTCAGATATTTCCAGCGACGGCAGCTGGCCGGTATCCTGAAATTCCTGTAAGACCCGACCCGTAGCATCCTTGGCCGCCTGTACGTCGGGCTGGTCAAACGGGTTTATGCCCGGTATAGCGCCCGCCACCGCGGTGGCGAACTCCCAGCGGAATAACTCCGCGCCAATATCATACTTGTCCTTCAAGTCCAGGGTAATCACGTCCTGTCCCGAAGACCGGATACGCTCTATGGCCTCATCCATATCATCGTTATTGTCATCCCTGAGTCGCAGATAGACAAAAAGCCGGTCCTCTCCATAGTCTTCGGGTGCCATAATCGGCTCACCCATGACCGGAATAATGCCGGTTCCATCCTTGCCCAGGCTCTCGGCAATAAGCTGTTCCAGCCATAGCCCGAAGCGGCCAACTGACGATGAAGTAACCAGCGTTAATTTATCTTTCCCCCGCCGGGCAAACGTGCCGATTAATGCGCCGAGCCAGGCGCCGGGATTTTCCTGAACCGGAACATCGGCAGCGCAATGGCGCTTCATTTCCTCAGCACGCCCGAGTATGGTCTTTATGTCAATTCCCGTCAGCGCCGCCGGCACCAGTCCAAAATAGGATAGCACCGAGTAACGTCCACCCACGTCCTCCGGGTTCAAAAAGGCACGGCAGAATCCAGCTTCCTCCGCAAGCCCGGCCAGCGATGACCCGGCGTCGGTGATAGCCACAAAGTTCCGCCCGGCACGCTCCTTTCCCACCGATTGTTCGACGAGTCCGCGGAAATACCTGTAGAAGGTGGCCGTCTCAATGGTACCGCCCGACTTCGATGAAACCAGGAATATCGTATGTGCCGGGTCGATGGCTTCCGTAACCGCGGCCACCCAATCCGGCACGGTGGAATCAAGTATCCTGAAATCCGGATAACCCCTCCCGCTGCCCAGAGTGTCGTGCAGCACCTCCGCGCCCAGGCTGGCGCCACCCATACCCAGCAGCACGACATGCCTGTATCCGGCGCTGCGCACTTCCCCGGCAAACGATGTTAATTCCGGCACCTTTTCTTTCATCGTTTCGGGAAGAACCAGCCAGCCAAGTCGATTTGTAATCTCTTTAGGCTCTGGCTTCCATACCATGTGGTCTTTGTGCCAGATACGTGCCACGATATCTTGCAGTTTCACGCCATCAAGCATCTCTCCAAACGCCGGAAAATCCGTCATTGCAATCTTCCTCTTATATGTCTTTCCTCTTTATCATGTTTTGCGATTCAATATTCAATATTTTCTGCAGGCGCCGTCGGAAGCGCTCTTCATCGAGAAATTCGGCTTTCAGGAAAACTTCGACCACTTCCCGGGCCAGCGCTCCTCCCACCACCCGTGCCCCGAGGCACAGGACATTCATATCGTCGTGCTCCACCCCCTGGTGCGCCGAATATGTATCATGGCAGGGACAGGCCCGCACCCCCGGTATCTTGTTGGCCACGATGCAGGCGCCAATGCCACTCCCACAGATGATGATACCACGCTGTGCCCTGCCCGAGGCTACCGCCTCGGCGACGGCCAGCGCGTAGTCAGGATAGTCATCGGTGGGGATAAGCGTCTCGGCACCCAGGTCCATCACTTCATACCCGCATTCCCGCAGCCAGGGTGTTAGCTCGGCTTTCAGGGGAAACCCGCCGTGGTCGGCGCCTATGGCAACTCGCAGCGTCATTTCTCGCCTCCTTTCAGAAGGTTAGCGGCTTCATCAGCCACGCGCTGGGCCGTCAGGCCCAGTTTTTCGTAAAGTACTTTGCCCGGAGCGGAAGAGCCGAAATGAGGAATCCCGATAATGACTCCATTATCGCCGACATATCGCTCCCACCCCAACGGGCTTCCCGCCTCGATTGATATCCGGGCTTTTACGCTTTCCGGTAATACCGTGTTGCGGTATTCAACTGGCTGGGCATCAAATAGCTCCCAGGACGGAAGCGACACGATACGCGCCCTTATGCCTCTTTCCTGCAACAACTCGCCCGCCTCCAGCGCTATGGCCACCTCCGAACCGGTGCCTATGATAATAACCTCCGGTTTCTCCGCATCCTGAAGTATGTAACCACCCCGCTGCACGCCGCTGGCCGGTGCCAGTTTCCCGCGGTCAAGCACCGGCAGGTTCTGGCGACTGAGCACCAGCGCCGTCGGGCCATTGTCCCGTTTCAGGGCTACTTTCCACGCCTCTGCGGTCTCGGTAGCATCAGCGGGACGGATGGTCACCAGATTGGGAACCGACCTCAGGCCAACGAGCTGCTCTATGGGCTGGTGGGTCGGTCCATCCTCTCCCACCCCCACCGAATCGTGAGTAAAGATATATATTACCCGCAGCCCCATCATGGCCGCCAGGCGCACCGGCGGGCGCATATAGTCGTAAAAAATGAGAAACGTGGCGGTGTACGGGATAACCCCTCCATGCCGTGCCATACCACTGGCGATAGCACCCATGGCATGCTCTCTGATGCCAAAATGCAGGTTGCGGGCACGGTAATCAGCCGCGCTGTAATCACCACCTTCTGACAGCATGGTTTTCGTCGAAGGGGCCAGGTCAGCCGAGCCTCCCACGAGGGAACGTACTCTGGGTGCCAGAGCATTCATTACCAGCCCTGATGCCGAACGGGTGGCAATCGGTTTGGTTTCTTCCCTGAACAGACCATCGAGGTCACTGTCCCATCCTTCCGGCAGTTCACCGCTGAGGTCTTCTTCAAGCTGACACGCTGCATCAGGGTATGCCTGACGATATGCCTCCAATTTTTGCTGCCACTCGTCCTGCTGTTTTCTGCCTCTATCCCGCGCTTTTCTCAGGTGTTTCAGCGCCTCCGGCGGCACGGCGAATGCCTCTTCGTTATCCCACCCCAGCTGCTTCCTGGTCAACTGCACTTCGTCCTCACCGAGCGGCTCACCGTGGGCGGCAGCTTTGCCCGCCTTGTTCGGGCTGCCATAGCCAATAACTGTCCGGCAGATAATCAGGCTTGGACGCTCTGAATCTGCCTGTGCTTCCCGCAGCGCACTTTCCACAGCATCAATGTCAAAACCGTTGACCGGCCCGATAACCTGCCAGCCGCAGGATTGAAATCGCCTGGCGATATCCTCGGTGAAGGTAATACTGGTCTTGCCCTCAATGGAGATGCCGTTGTCGTCATAGAGATAGATGAGCTTTCCCAGGCGCAGATTCCCCGCCATGGAAGCCGCCTCTGACGAAATGCCCTCCTCGAGGTCTCCATCAGAGACGATGGCATACGTATAATGATTGACGATTTCATGACCCGGGCGGTTGTAACTTGCCGCCAGCCGGCGCTCGGCAATAGCCATGCCCACACCGTTGGCAAATCCCTGCCCGAGCGGTCCGGTGGTCACCTCAAGGCCGGGAACAATCCCGTATTCAGGGTGGCCGGGTGTCCGGCTGCCCCACTGGCGAAACTGCTTGATGTCATCCAGAGACAGGTCATAGCCGGTCAGGTGCAGCAGCGCGTAGAGCATTGCCGACGCGTGGCCACAGGAAAGAATAAAACGGTCGCGGTCTGGCCATTCGGGGTCCTCAGGGTTGTGCTTGAGAAATCGGTCCCAGAGGACGTAAGTCATCGGTGTCGCGCCAAGAGGAGCTCCGGGGTGGCCGGAATTGGCCTTCTGTATCGCGTCAACCGCCAGGAACCGTATCGTGTTTATGCAGAGCTCATCAATTCTGGAATCGCTCATAATGTGCTCTTCTGCTATTCTTCCTCACTCCATTTCTGCATGATTTCTTTCAGGCGTTGCGCCAGCTTGGGATTATCACGCAGGCGAGCGATAAATACGGGGCAGCCTTCAAGCAAAGAGTTCTGCGCGGCCGTGGCCATGCTGGACAGAAGATCCTGCATACCCAGGTCTGTGGGCTGGGAAACGTTTATCCCCGGCGCCGACTCCAGTTGCCGGCGTATATCTTCGGCCGAAAAACGCATCGGCATCACGCATGCCTTGTACCAGGGGCATTCCTTGCACTGGACTATTCCATAGGCTTCATTCAAAACATCATCCATTTCAAACCCTCGCCCTCCATTATATCAGTTACGGCATGATTTTAACCAGCCTCGACTCTATATCCCCTATCCCGAAAAACGCGCCGACTTTAATATCGCGTATCACCCCGTCGGCATCAATGAAAAACGTGGCCGGTATGCCACGTATATTATAGGCAAGAGGTACCTCATTTCCAAATGTCAGCAGTATCGGAAAAGAATAGCCGGCGTCTTCTACAAATTCTCTCACTTTACCCGGGTCCTCTTGAAGGTTCACCGCCAGCAGCACCAGCTCTGTACCCGTCCATTTTTCGTATATCGTCTGCAGAAACGGCATCTCAATGCGACAGGGGCCACACCAGGTGGCCCAAAAATTGAGCAGGACCGGTTTGCCGCGCAAGCCGCTGAGCGACACCTCCTGCCCATCCAGTCCGTTCAAGGTGAAGTCCGGTGCCAGTTTGCCTATCTCCGGCCCGTGTCCCGATGCCGTACCGGAACCGGCGCAGCCGGACAGCAAAACACCAGAAAAGGCCACAGAAAAAATCAGCACCACCGTAATTACCTTGAAAGCCTTCATAAAAACCTCCGTAAATAAACCTACGCCGCGATAGTGGAGAACCAGTGTATTTGATTGGTCAGAATCAAAATTCCGATAATTATCAAAAGCAGACCGCTTACCACGTGGATTATCCTGGTATAGCGCTGTATTCGCCGCAGCAACGGCAGGAGAGAATCAAACGCCAGCCCTATGACCAGGAACGGAAGGCCAAGCCCCAGTGAATATATCGCCAGGAGGTACGCCCCATACCAGGCAGTGGCCGTGTTCAGGGCTAGCGATAGAATGCCGCCAAGTATCGGGCCAACGCAGGCGGTCCAGGCAAGGGAAAATGACGCCCCGATGACAAAGGAGCGGAGGTAGCCCGTGGTACTTCCCGTTGACGGGCTCAGGCGTTTTTCGTAATTGAGCCAAGATATTTTAAGGGCCGCCAGTAAAAAGAGGCCGAAAGCAATAAGCAGGGAGCCGGAAATCACATTGAGCAGGGCAAGGCTCGGGTTGATGGCAAAGCCGGTCAGCCCGGCAATAGCCCCCATGGTGGTGAAGACCAGCGAAAAGCCGAGGACAAAGCTTAGTGAATGGAGAAACGTCGGCAGGCGCATGCCCTCTCTCCGCGCATTGAACAGTTCCGGCCCAACCAGGCTGGCCAGGTAGACCGGGACCAGCGGTAACACACACGGCGATAGAAAGGACAGCAATCCCGCCGTAAAAGCAATGGCAACCGAAACGTTCTCCACAGTAAGATTCTACAACGGTCATGAAAGCATGTCTAATGACATGAGTCACATTTTGAACACATGGACAAGCGTCTGCTTCGGT
>JABMRL010000198.1 GCA_013202615.1 Dehalococcoidia bacterium | reverse complement strand
TGTGCCCGGCTGATGGTCACCACCTTATCTTCAAGCGGCTGGCGCAGCACCTCCAGCAGGGAATGGCCGAACTCGGGTAGCTCATCAAGAAAGAGCACGCCGCGGTGGCTGAGGCTGATTTCACCCGGCCTGGGCCAGTGCCCGCCGCCGACCAGGCCGGCGTGGGAGATGGTGAAGTGCGGGGAGCGGAAAGGCCTCTGCCTTATCATGGGGGTATCTGTTGGCAGCAGCCCGCTCACACTGTAAATCTTGGTGACCTCCAGCGCTTCCTCTCCGGTCATCGGCGGCAGTATTGAGGGGAACGCTCGTGCCAGCAAGGTCTTGCCGCTGCCCGGCGGACCGTTCATAATAACGTTGTGGCCACCGGCGGCAGCCACCTCCAGGGCTCGTTTAACGTGTTCCTGTCCCTTGATATCCGCCAGGTCGGTAACGGGCGCGACCGGCTGATTGAGGGCGAGGTCGGTTTCATCAGCCTTGTATTCCGTAATGGTGATTTCACCCTGAAGATAGCCTACCAGTTGCGCCAGTGAAGCGACGGGTATTATTTTCGCCCCTTCAATCATAGAGGCCTCTCCGGCGTCAACTTCGGGCACAACGATGGTATCGAAGTTTTCCTCCCTCGCCAGAGCCACCATGGGCAGGATGCCGCGGGTATGACGCAGGCTGCCGTCGAGAGATAGCTCACCGAGGAAGATGGCGCGGGAACTGTCAGTGCTCACCTGCTCGGAGCTGAGCAGAATGCCTACGGCCATGGGCAGGTCATATGAAGGGCCGGCTTTTTTCAGGTCGGCCGGAGCCAGGTTCACCACGATGCGTTTCATCGGGAAATTGAACCCGGAGTTGCGGATAGCGGCGCGGACGCGCTCCTTGGCTTCCTGGACGGCGGCATCGGGCAGGCCGACAACGGTCATGGCTGGCAGGCCGCTGGAAATGTCCACCTCCACGTCCACCATATAACCTTCCAGCCCGACAACGGCGGCGGTCTTGACTTTGGCTAACATGGTCTGATGTTACCTATGTTACTGCGTCGGTTTCGGTGTGTCAAAACCGTCCGGTTACAGCGCCGCCGCTTCGCCAATCAGGCCAAAGAGATGGAACACGACTATCACAATAAGCGCCGAAAGCAGCGCTCCGGCCACAGTCTGACCAAGCGAGTGATATTTCAGTTCGATTCTTGACCAGGCTATGGGCGGCACCAGGACCGCGGAAAAGGCGCCGGTGGTGCCGTACAGCAGGATAAGAATGGTGACGGAGCCGGCGGCAAAAGCGGTGTGCAGGCTGATTTTCCAGGTAAAATTGATGAGCATGAAGACGAGCGTTGCGGACAGCGCCGCCACCGTGGTGGCAAAAAGGACCATCGGCGCCTGAAGGGAGAAAAGTATGACACAGCAGGCGACGGTGCACAGGCTGGCCAGCAGATATATCAGGTTCCTCTGCTGACGGACTTTAATGAAAATACCTTCGAGTTTATCTTTGTGGACGAGATAAAGGATAACCAGAGAAACGGGCAGCACGGTGACCCCGACCAGAAGCAGCGACCATTTGAGGCCATCACTGGCGCTGGACGTGGACTGGAATGAGAGGAACACCACAAAAGCCAGGCTCATGAGGATGGGATTCAGTACCGCAGAGGTATAATGGGCCAACTGTTGTTTCATCTGATTCTCTTTTTATTCACAATAACTTAATCATTATACTACAACGAAGGGTTGCCTGTCGCATTTTGTCTGTCAATGCCCCATCGAACGCTGTCTTTGAGCGTGATTTCGGGCTGTGATATAATACGATTGAGGTCGTTCGTATCATGCTGGATAGACTGGAGAGAATAGAACAGAGATACCGGGAGATATACCGGCAGATGTCCCAACCTGATATTGCCTCCGACCTGAAGCAATTGCAGGAGCTGGCAAAGGAGAGGGCCGGCCTTGAGGAACTGGTCACCAGGTACCGGGATTACAAAACTGCTTCAGAATCGCTGGCGGAAACCAGGGCGATGCTTGATGATGGTCCTGACGAGGAGATGGCCGAGCTGGTCAAACAGGAGGTGGCCAGCCTTGAGGCGGAGCAGGAACACCTGCTTGAGGAGCTCAAACGTGCCCTGCTGCCCAAGGACCCCAACGACGAAAAGGACATCATAGTGGAAATACGCGCCGGGGCAGGAGGCGAGGAAGCCGGGCTTTTTGCCGCCGACCTTTTCCGCATGTACAGTCGCTACGCCCAGATTAAGGGCTGGAAGATAGACGTCATCAGCGTGAACGAAAGCGGCATCGGGGGTATCCGGGAAATCATCTTTGAGGTAAAGGGGAGGGGGGCTTACAGCCGGTTGAAATATGAAAGCGGCGTGCACCGGGTACAGCGTGTGCCGACAACCGAGTCCTCGGGGCGCATTCACACCTCTACGGCGACGGTGGCGGTTCTGCCCAAGGCGGAAGAACTGGACATTGAGGTTAAACCGGATGACCTGAAGGTAGACATTTTCCACAGCGGCGGTGCCGGGGGCCAGAATGTGAACAAGGTGGCCACCGCCGTCCGCATGACTCACATTCCCACCGGTATAGTCGTTGTCTGTCAGGACGAGCGCTCCCAGCTCCAGAACAGGCTGCGGGCGATGTCCGTGCTGCGCACCAGGCTCCTCGATACCGAGCGACGAAAGCAGGAGGAGAAAATAACCTCGGAGCGTCGTTCGCAGGTGGGAACGGGCGACCGCGCTGAAAAGATACGGACCTACAATTTTCCCCAGGACCGTATTTCTGACCACCGCATCAACCTCACGGTACGTAACCTGCCCCGAATTCTTGAGGGAGAGCTTGACGAACTGGTTGATGCGGTCGCCACCAGTATCCAGGCAAAACAACTCGAGGAACAGGTGGCGTGACCCTGAAGCAGGTCCTTGACCAGGCCCGGCAGATTTTCACCACGAACCGAATTGAAGACGCGTCGCTGGAAGGTGAAATCCTGCTCAGACACGCGCTCAAGATAGACCGGGCAGGGCTTTATTCTGAGCTTGACCGCGAACTCGGTGCCGACCAGAAAGATGTATTCTGGAATCTGGTTCAGCGGCGTGTAAGCGGCGAGCCAACCGCCTATATTACCGGGCGCCGGGAATTCTATGGCCTCGACTTCTATATCGACCATCGTGTCCTCATACCCCGACCGGAAACCGAACTGCTGGTGGAGAAAGCCCTCGAACTGGCTCAGACCCGGACCATGGTTGCCGTTGCTGATATCGGGACCGGATGCGGCGCCATAGCTATCAGCCTGGCCCGGCATCTTCCCCGATTAAAAATCTACGCCTCCGATGTATCCGCTGACGCCCTGGAAGTGGCCCGCATAAACTGCCAGAAACACGGAGTGGTCGACCGCATACAGTTACGGCACGGCGATATGCTGGAACCGCTGCCGGAGCCAATCGACCTTATCATGGCCAATCTGCCCTACGTAACCGGAGAGGAAATCTCGCGGGCAGCGCTCGCCGATTTCGAGCCGCTCATAGCGCTGAATGGCGGTGCCGATGGGCTTGACAAGATAAAACGGTTGTGCGAGCAGGCTACGGATAAACTCAGCCATAACGGCGGCATGCTGCTGGAAATCGGTCTGGGACAGAGCCGGCCGGTGGTCAGTTTAATATATCGGCATTTCCCGTCGGCATCGGTGGAGGTGATACCGGACCTCCAGGGCATCGAACGTGTTGTCAGCCTGTGCTTGACACCGAATTAGCCTGGTGCTAAATTAGTTTTTTGGATTACTGGCTGTTTAATAAAAAAAAAGAGGTAAGTGTAACCGTGAATATAATCGTCTGTGTAAAACAGGTAATAGACCCCGAGGCACCGCCCTCCAGTTTCAAGGTCGAAGAAGCCGGTAAAAAGATAGTGCCGCCATCAGGGGTGCCCCCCGTAATCAGCCCGTTTGATGAGAACGCCGTGGAAGCGGCATTGAGAATTAAGGATGCTCAGGGCGGTAAAATCACCGTTCTCAGCATGGGTGTCAACCTGCTGCGCGAAGTGGTGAAAAAGCCGCTCTCCATGGGTGCTGATGAGCTTGTCCTGCTTGAGGATGAGGCCTTCACCGATGGCGATAGCTGGTCAAATGCCCGGGCGCTGGCGATGGCCATCAAGAAAATTGGCGAATACGACCTTATTTTCTGCGGACGGCAGGCGGCGGACTGGGATGACGGTCAGGTGGGCTCGGGCATCGCCGAGATGCTGGGACTGCCAAGCGTTACTTTGGCCAGGAAAATCGATGTCGCCGATGGCAAAGCACGGGTGGAGCGGGTGACGGCTGATGGCTATGAAGTCATTGAAGCATCGCTGCCGGCACTGATTACGGTCAGCAATGAGCTTGGTGAAGCCCGCTATCCCACCATAAAAGGTATTATGGCGGCGAAAAAGATAGAGCCGATTGTCTGGAAGCCGGCCGATATCGGCCTTGAGCCGGCAAAGACCGGGGCGGCGGGCCGGAAGGTAAAACTGGAAAAACTGTACCAGCCGGTCCACGAGGGTAAGTGCGAGCTCATTGAAGGGGAAAGCCCGGAGGAAGCCGGCGTCAACCTGTCGCTTAAACTCCGGTAAGCGAAATTATTATAAGAGATGATATCTACCACGATGTCTGGAGGTAATTAGC
>JABMRL010000197.1 GCA_013202615.1 Dehalococcoidia bacterium | reverse complement strand
GGCGATAGAAAGGACAGCAATCCCGCCGTAAAAGCAATGGCAACCGAAACGTTCTCCACAGTAAGATTCTACAACGGTCATGAAAGCATGTCTAATGACATGAGTCACATTTTGAACACATGGACAAGCGTCTGCTTCGGTCTTATAATTCTAATTAGAGTTCTGGAATAGAGCGTTAGTAAAGGGAGAAGAAATATCAAACCGCTGAGTTTTACTCAAATCTCCTTATATCAGGCGTGTCCTCTCCACTATAAGCTGCAGTACATTGATGGCCTGAAGTCAAAAGACAAGTGGTATTTCAGCTTCGGCTCGACCATGCACCTCTGCGCCGAATTTTTCTTCCGCGTAAGGGTCCCGCCACCACCCACCTTGGAAGAGCTGCTGCAGTTCTACGAACAGAAATGGCGCTCTGAAGGCTATGAGTCCGCCGAAGAGGAAGCCAACTATAAAGCCTATGGCAGAGAGATACTGACCGCGTTCTGGGAAATCCACGGTCGCGATTTCCAGATGCCACTGGCCGTGGAGAAGATATTCTACATTGACGTCGGTGACGTGAAACTCAGGGGGTTTATTGACCGGGTGGATAAACTGGAAAGCGGTGGTTTATCCATCGTTGACTACAAAACGAACAAAGAGTTGTTCACCACTGATTACCTGGAGAAAGACCTCCAGTTAACCCTTTATCAGCTCGCCGCCGAACAGCTCTGGCAGCTTCCGGTGGAAAAGCTGACTCTGTACCATATGAGGTCAAACACCCCCGTCAGCTGCCCCAGTCGCGGGCAGCCACAACTCAACGATGCCAGGCAGCTGGTCCTCGATGTTGCTGATAAAATCAACTGCCAGATTTTCCCCGCCACGGAGAATGACTACTGCCCCTGTGATTTTCCCGAGCACTGCCCGTACTATCGCCATCAATACCGCGAAAATACTTCCGAAACGGCCAATGATGAGGCACAGCCCATCGCTATCGGAGGCGATGAAGTAGAGCGATACGTATCGCTCCAGGCGCAAATCAAAGCCCTCCAGGAAGAACTGGCGACACTGCGGCAGGAAATAATCGACTACTGTGAAGCCGAAGAGATGAAACGCGTTTACGGCGCGGAGAATGAAATCACCTACCAGCTCGTGGATATTACCGGTTACAATGAAGAGGAGGTCAGGGCCTTTCTTGAGCCAGAGGGTTTATGGGAAAGGGTCACCGGCCTTGACCAGTCGAGGTTAAAGCAACTGCTGGCTGATGCAGCCGTAGCCCAGGATATCAAGAACCGAATCCAATCCCTGAGGCAGATAATCTCCACCCAGCAGCGGCTGCTGGTGAAAAAGCGTCAGAACGACGATAAAGCACCGTAGCCTCCCCCGACTCAAGTGCTGCGGGGGATGCCATTTTCTTTCGTATTAGAATCCGCCTAAGTGAACTGTTTTTCCACTGCGGCGACCGCTTTATCAACCGCATCTACCACCATGCCCAGCTCGTCATTGGTCATGGTCAGCGAGACCATCATCCAGAGGATATCCCCGTACCATGTCGAGCAGCTTAAAAGCACCCCGTTTTCCCGGCTCACCTTGCCGATAAGGCCGGCCACAGCCGCACGGTCGGAGAACAGCTCCTTGGTGGCTTTATCTTTAACCAGCTCAACCGCAATCAGGCCGGCGTTGGAACGGACATCGCCCACCACGGCTGACTTATCCTTGATGGCACCGAGCTCTTTGCCCATGATTTCGCCGATTTCCCTGGCACGGGCCAGCAGGTTATGCTCTTCCGCGTACTCGATACCGGCCAGTCCGGCAGCGGCCAGGTAACCGGTGCCACCGAAGGTATATCCATGCTGGAAAGTGTTCTTGCCCGTGAAGGCTTCGGCAATCTCGCTCTTCACGTGCGTGGCCGCCAGCGCACCGCAGCCCCAGGAGACGTTCTTGCCCAGGGCCAGCATATCGGGCACAATGCCGTGCTTCTCGCACTCAAACCAGAAGCCACTGCGGGCAAATCCGGTGATTACTTCGTCGCAAATGAGCAGGATTTCATACTGGTCACATATTTCTCTTATTCTCTTCATATATCCAGGAGGCGGCGGAATGATGCCCAACCCGGTATTGGTTGACTCGGTGATGAAACAGGCTACGGTCGATGGGTCTTCAAATTCGATAACCTTGCCCAGCTCCTCGGCGCAGAGCAGATTGCATCCGGGATGGGTCAGGTTATACGGGCAGCGATAGCAGTTCGGGGCGTGGATGGCGACGAAACCAGCCATTAGCGGCTCAAACGGAGTCCGCCGGAAGATATGACCGCTGGCACTGGCAGCGCTCATGCTCATGCCGTGGTAATCGCCGGGGTAGCGGTGGATGACCTTGTACTTCGTACCCTGGCCCTTAATCTTCCAGTAGTGGCGGGCAACTTTGAGCGCGGTCTCGTTGGCATCACTGCCATTGCTGCTGTAAATGGTATATTTCAAACTGCCCGGCGATATCTGCGCCAGTTTCTCCGAAAGCCAGACCACCGGCTCCGTGGGGGCAAACAGGTTGGGAGTGGTGACGACTATCTTGTCCATCTGCTGCTTCATCGCTTCCATGAGCACCGGGTGGTTGAAACCGAGGGAAGCCGCCGCACCACACGAGTTTGTCTCCAGCAGGCGGTTGCCAAAGCTATCAATAACGTAATTTCCCTCTCCGGCGCTGATAAGGGATAAGGGGAGGTCGAAAAAGGCGGAATCCCTGCCGAAAGCCGGCCATACGTATTCCTTGGCGGTGGCAATAAGTTTGTCCAATTCAGATTGCGCGCTATTAACCGCTGACTGTTTCATTCCATCTGCCTCCTGCTTGAAAATTTCCTGATATGGGACTGATTTATCAAGTTTAATATAAACCGTCGAAAATTTACAAGCCCGCTATTGGGCATTTAACGGCTACTTGTTCAGGTTCACGACGAGCACTTTATACATATCCGGTATGGCGCGTATCTGCTGGTAGTACTCCTCAGTTATCGGGTCATCCAGGCAGAGCACCATCATCGCGCCGCCGCTACGGTGCACTTCCCGGCTAACCTGCATCTGGCTGATATTGATACCCGCATTACCGATAATGGTTCCCACCACCCCTATCATTCCGGGGCGGTCTTTATGTTCGGTGAACATCATATAGCTGCCGGTTGGCTCTATCTCCAGCCAGTAGTTGCCCATCTGTGTCAGGTGCGTTCGGCCGCGCAGTGACGACCCGGCAACCAGCGTATTTCCCGCTTTGGTGCTCACCTCCACCGTCAGCATATTGGCGTAATTTTCACAGGTAGTCTCTTTTTGCTCGGTAACGTTCAATCCGCGGCTTTCGGCAATGATATCGGCATTAACCATGTTCACCCGCTCTTCCGTGAGCCCGTTCAGCAGGCCGGCAAGCACCGCCACCTTTATGGGGCTGGTGTCCTCCCTGGCGATATCGCCCTGATAACGGATGCTGAGCGAGTTCGGGTGTCCCTCCAGCAACTGCACGACAATCATGCCAATGGTCGTCCCGACCTGGATATAAGGTCCGAGCACCGACATCGCTTCCGCTGGAATTGTGGGCGCGTTGACCGGGGACTTGGGAGGGCGGCCCTGCAGAACGTCAACCACCTGCTCGGCGATATCAATGCTGGCGCTCGCCTCTGCCTCGAATGTTGAAGCCGCCAGATGAGGCGTAGTGATTACTTTGTCACTCTGAAGCAGTATATTGTCCTGCGCCGGTTCTTTGCTGAAGACATCTATCGCGGCACCGGCCAGTTTCCCCCGGTCGAGCGCATCATAGAGGGCTTCTTCATCCACGACGCCGCCCCGGGCACAATTGATAAGCATTGCCGTCGGTTTGACCAGTTTCAGCTCATCGTAGCTAATCAAATCCCGGGTACTCGTATTCAGGGGCACGTGTACGGTGACGAAATCGGACGCTTTCAACAGCGTTTCCAGTTCAACCAGACGTACCCCCAGTCTCTCCGCCCGGCTTTCCGTGACCATGGGGTCGTAGGCGATAACCTCCATACGCAGCCCTTTGGCCATATCGGCTACCTCGGTACCAACCCGCCCCAGGCCGATGATACCCAGCACCTTGTTGCGGATTTCCGCTCCCTTGAAATCGCGACTCCACACGCCGGCATGAAGAAGCCCGTGTGCCTGAGGAATGCGGCGTGCCAGGGCCAGCAGCATGGCAAGGGTGTGTTCCGCCGTGGAGACAATATTTCCTTCCGGAGAGTTGACCACAATGATACCGCGTCGGGTGGCCGCGTCCACGTCAATATTATCCACCCCGACTCCCGCCCGACCGATAATCTGCAGTTTTCCCGCCGCTTCGATAATATCAGCGGTGACCTTAGTCTGGCTGCGCACAATCAGGGCATCATAATCTCCGATGATCGACCGCAGTCCCGCCGACGTAATACTCTTCTTCACATCAACCTCGGCGTGCCGTCGCAGTATTTCAATGCCCTGTGCTGCTATCGGGTCGGTAACCAGTATCTTCATAAGCTGCCTGTTTCTCCAGATTGCTGCGGATTGGCATTTCATCCGTCAACACAATGCTACACAAATATAATCTTTATGTCAAAGGCCATCTCTTACCGCTACCCCCTTCCCTACAAACCTTGACAGTGTTCACGATGTATGCTAACCTGCTACCACATAATTGGCAGGAGAGACCCGCAGGGGAGCCGAAGGGGAAAATCCTTCCAAAAAGAAGGGTGAAACTCTCAGGCAAAAGGACTGCCGAAGATAATACCTCTGGAGAGTCCTTCATCTGAAGGACACCGAAGGGGCAACCCGATAATAACGGGTGATCTCTCAGGTAAAAGGACAGGGGGGCTAATCTGGTAAATATAGATTAGCCCCTTTTTGTTTGTGGTACACAGCTTAAATCGCAGCAGGAGAAGGAAATGAATCCGGAAGAGTACAGATACTCACAGGAACACGAATGGGTCTGCGCCGAGGCTCCGGGCAGGGCGAGAATGGGAATTACTGACTATGCCCAGTCCCAGCTTGGCGATGTTGTGTTTCTTGATTTACCCGAGGCAGGTTCTCAAGTGACGCAGTTTGCGAAGATGGGCGAGATAGAAACGGTAAAAGCGGTATCCGACCTTTTCTCGCCGGCCAGCGGCAAGGTGCTGGAAAGGAATCAGGCGGCGCTTGATAACCCCGCGCTCGTTAATGAGGACCCTTACGGGGCCGGATGGCTGCTGCAAATCGAATTAAGCCAGCCGGCAGAGCTGGAAGCATTGATGAATAGCGAACAGTACCGGGAGTTTGTCGCCGGGCTGTCGCCGTAAGCATAAAGATAGACGGGAGGTATGACGATTCAATGCCTTCACCATATATCCCAAATACTGACCGCGACCGTGAGGCCATGCTGCGTGATATCGGCGCCGGTTCCGTTGATGAGCTTTTTCAGGACGTTCCGGCGCAGTTTCGCAATGTCCCGTTCAACCTGCCGCCACCTCTCACCGAGCTGGAACTGAAGGAGGAACTGCGCCAGCTATCACGCCAGAACACCAGCCTGGATGAGTATGCCTGCTTTCTCGGCGCCGGCTATTACCACCACTTTATCCCCAGCGTTATCAGCCACATCACCGGCCGCAGCGAGTTCTACACCGCCTACACCCCGTATCAGGCCGAAGCCAGCCAGGGAACCCTGCAGGCGATATATGAATACCAGTCTCTGGTCTGCCAGCTGACCGGTATGGAAATCAGCAACGCTGGCATGTACGACGGCGCTTCGGCTACCGCCGAGGCAGCCCTGATGGCCTGTCGCGTCACCGACCGAAGAAATATAGCGGTACTGTCGACGGTAAATCCCAGGTACCGTGAAGTCATCGGAACCTATGGCAGCGGTCAGGATACAACCATAACCGAGCTGAAGCCAGACTTCGAGGAACTGCCCGGTGATTGTGCCTGCCTGGTCGTGCAACAGCCCAATTTTTTCGGCTACTTTGAAGAGGCAGAGCGCTATGCCGAGCTGGCACACAGGGCCGGCGCGCTGTTCATCGTTATCTTTGACCCGATTTCTCTCGGCCTCTTTACACCGCCAGGGAGCT
>JABMRL010000196.1 GCA_013202615.1 Dehalococcoidia bacterium | reverse complement strand
TCGTCTTCAACAAAGCTCATTTCCAGGTCGAGCTGGGTGAATTCAGGCTGGCGGTCGGCCCTTGTGTCCTCATCGCGAAAACAGCGGGCAATCTGATAATATTTCTCCATGCCAGCGACCATCAGCAGTTGCTTGAGCTGCTGCGGCGACTGGGGCAGTGCATAAAACTTGCCGGCATGGACACGGCTCGGCACCAGGTAATCGCGGGCGCCTTCAGGGGTGCTCTTTATGAGTATCGGCGTTTCAATCTCAATAAAACCTTCCGCATCCAGGAAGTCGCGAATAAACTTCACCGCCTGGTGGCGGAGCATCAGGTTATCCCGCATTCCGGCCCGCCGCAGGTCAAGGTAACGATATCTGAGGCGCAGGTTTTCTTCCACCTCCACATCTTCATTGATGTAAAACGGCGGGGTTCGGGAGGGGTTAAGAATCTCGACGCTACGAGCAGTTATTTCGACCTCGCCGGTGGGCAATTTCAAGTTCTCCGTTCCTGGCGGACGCTTTGCCACCTCGCCGCTGACCCGCACCACAAACTCACTGCGCATCCGGTTGGCCACCTCGTGGCAGGACTCCGATATTTCCGGATTGAAAGCGACCTGAACAATGCCTTCCCGGTCACGGAGGTCAATGAAAATGAGGCCACCGTGGTCCCGTCGCCGGTCCACCCACCCGGCCAGATTTACCGTCTGCCCGATGTGTTCTTTTTTCAGTTCACCGCAACTGTGACTTTTCAGCAAGACAAATTCCCTGAATCTATACTCTATCGTTTATACGATGGATTTTACCGTCTCGACGATGTTATCTTCCTGCGGCAGCACAAGTCTCTCCAGCGAACGGTTGACCGGTATGATAACATCGGGGGTCGCCACCCGCTGTATCGGCGCGTCAAGGTGGTCGAACGCTCGTTCCTGAACGAGGGCCGCGATTTCCGCACCGACACCGCACGTTTTCATCGCTTCATGGGCAATAACGAGCTTTCCCGTTTTCTGCACTGAATTAATTATGGTGTCAATATCCAGTGGACTGAGCGTTCGCGGGTCAACAACCTCGACATCTATTCCCTCTTCGGCCAGTGTCTGAGCCGCATTCATTGTTTTCGGCAGCATTGTTCCCCAGGCAACGATGGTGACATCTTTTCCTTCCTTTTTGACCTCCGCTTCCCCCAGCGGAATCACGTATTCCTTTTCCGGCACGGGCCCGCTCACACCGTAGAGAATCCCGGGCTCCAGGAAAATAACCGGATTGGGGTCTCTGATTGCCGACTTCAGCAGCCCTTTGACGTCGTAAGGTGTTGACGGCATGACCACTTTCAAGCCGGGTACATGAACAAACCATGCTTCAAAGCTCTGAGAGTGCTGTCCTCCCAGGCCAATGCCTCCTTCCGCGGGCGCCCTGATGACCATAGACACCTCGGGATGGCCCCCGGACAGGTAATGCATTTTGGCGGTCTGGTTGACGATTTCATCCATGCAGATGGTCATCCAGTCGACGCGCATTATCTCAGCTATCGGTCGCATTCCCGCCATTGCGGCTCCCAATGCGTAGCCAACAATCGCCGTTTCCGATATGGGTGTATCAAGCACACGCTCATCGCCGAACGCTTCATATATGCCCTTGGTGCCGCCAAAGCCCCCACCCAGTACCCCCACATCTTCCCCAATGAGAAATACCCTATCGTCTCGCGCCATCTCTTCTATGATGGCCTCGGCTATCGCCTCACGATATAATATCTGTCGCTGCGGCATTTATTTTGCTCCTTCCTGGGCATAAACCCACGTGAAAGCCGTTTCCGGTTCGGGTTCGGGGCTGTTCAGGGCAAATTCAGAGGCGGCATCAAATACCTTCTTGCATTCCGCATCGATTTGCTCCGCCGCCTCGTCGGTTAAATAACCCAGTTCTTTGAGCTTCAGGGCAAATATCTTTATCGGGTCCTTTTTTTCTGCCCAGTCCTCGACTTCACCATCGGGGCGATAATCGGAGCCACCTGGCATCTGGTCCATGCGCATGCTGTGGCCGCGCAAACGGTAGGACACAGCCTCAATCAGGCTGGGACCATCGCCTTTCCTCGCCCTGTCAGCGGCGATTTTCACCGCTTCATAAACGGCAATTACATCAGTACCGTCAACCCGGTACCCTGGCATACCATAAGCGGCGGCCCGGGCAGAGATGTCAAGATTGGCGCAGGCTTTGCTCTGGGGCATGGATAAGCCATATTGATTG
>JABMRL010000195.1 GCA_013202615.1 Dehalococcoidia bacterium | reverse complement strand
CAATACCGATTTCAGTAATACTGATGGTTCAGATTGGCTACCTGGATAGCGCGCTGAACAGTATCCTGTTTTATTGCGTCCTGCTGTTCTTCCCTTTCTTCTTCACCGGCATTTTTCTGGCTGAGGTATTCCGCACCTTTCCCGAGATAAGTGCCCGGGTCTACGGTGCCGACCTGGTTGGCGCGGCGCTCGGCTCGCTGGGTATAATTTTATTCCTCGACGCTTTCGGCGCCATCAACACCAGCTTTTTCCTCGGCACCGCCGCAGCTGTGGCGGCACTCCTCCTCGCCAGCAGACTACTTAAGAAAATCTCCTGGCGGACAGCACTGCCGGCAGCCAGTTTCATCATCGCCGCCGTTCTTTTCATCACGAATATATTCGGCGCCTATCTGAGCGATATCCCGATTATTGCGAAAAACCCCAACAAGGATATTCACCGCGCCCTGTATGAAAAATCTTCACCGGCGCAGATAATAGAAACAAAATGGAGCGCCTTCGGGCGGACCGACCTGGTAGAGTACACCGAGTATCCGGCGCAGATGGAGATTTACCTCGACGGCACCGCCACGGCACCGATGTACCAGTTCAACGGCAATCTTGAAAACCCGGACACCGCCGTTCAAGACTTAAAGACCATATTTTCCGGCTATTTCCCTTTCTATTTTCTCGCCGAAGAAGAAAGGGACAATGCCCTCATCATCGGCCCCGGCGGCGGCAGGGATGTGCTTATATCATTGATGGGCGGCGTTGGCGAGGTTACCGCCGTAGAGGTCAACCGGGACGTCGTGGATATGGTACGCGAATACGGCGGGTACAACGGCGGCATCTTTACTGATTTTCCCGGGGTAAAGGTCATCGTTGACGAAGGCCGTAATTTCCTCAAACGACAGGCGGACAGGTACGACATTATTATGCTCAGCCTGCCGGTTACCCAGACCAGCCGCAGCCTTGAAGGCTACTCCCTGACGGAAAATTTCCTGTTCACCACGGAGTCCATCCATGATTACCTGGACCAGCTGACCGATGAAGGACGGCTCATGGTGGTGACCCACGACGATTTCACCGCCTGGCGACTGCTCTCCATCTCGCTGGCGTCACTTGAGCAGAGAGGACTCAGCAACACCGACGCCCTCAAGCAGATTTACATGCTCGGTCTGAGCTCGGGGGAACACGTTTACCCGTTCTTTGTCCTGAAAAAGACGCCGTTCACACCCGAAGAGGCGCTGACCAGACACGAGAAAATGGTTGAACTGGGCTATGAGCCAACCCTCGCTTACTTTCCGTACATCGAGGGCGAAGGAGCGGTCAATCCAACGGTGCAAGCCCTCGCCAGTGGTGAATTGAGCTTTAATGAAATCAAGAAAATAGCCCGGGAGATGGGCATGGACTTATCCACGGCTACCGATAACAGCCCGTTCTTTTACAAGATTGACGTGGGCCTGCCACAACCGGTGTCTCTGGTTTTCTGGCTTTCATTCGGCCTGCTGCTGCTGATGCTTGCGGCGCCGCCGATATACTGGCAGCTGCGCACTCCCCGCGTTCGCGGCAAGCCGAGGGGACGCCAGGGCACGAACAATAAACTGCTTCAATCCGTGTTCCTGTTTGCGTTTATCGGCATCGGCTTTATGCTCATTGAAATCTCCTTAATCCAGAGGTTTATCCTCTATCTCGGCCAGCCGGTGCTGTCAATGGCCGTCCTCCTGTTCTCACTGCTGACCGGCGCCGGCCTGGGCAGTTTTTACAGCGGCCGCCTGACCCGTAATGATATATTCAAGGGGGTAACGACGGCGGCTATCTGCATTGCCATATTAGCCATCATCTACATCTTTCTCATTCCCCTTATTTTCAACCAGCTGCTGGGGCTCAATCTGGCACTGCGTTTGCTGGTCATGGTGCTCATGCTGCTACCCCTGGGATTCTTGATGGGCTTCCCGTTCCCGCTTGGCATCAGGGCACTGAAAGAAACGGAGATGGACAGATATATCCCCTGGATGTGGGGGCTGAACGGCGTGGGGTCAGTACTGGGCTCATCATTAACTATTGTCATCGCCATCAGCCTTGGTTTCGCCCAGGCACTGCTGCTCGGCGCCATCTGCTACCTGTTCGTTTTTCTCATTTTCCTGAAATACGGCATAATAAAGAGAGTAGTTTAGCACATCAGGTTCCGATTTCGGCGACAGCACTCTGCTCAAGGAGGCAGCCAATGGAAAATTTAAAAGAAGTCCGGAAGGTGGGCCAGTCTTTATGGCTCGATTACATTCAGCGGGGGCTGATTACCAGCGGCCAGCTCAAGCAACTGGTTGATAGCGGAGTGAGCGGCCTGACCAGCAACCCCACCATTTTCCACAAAGCGGTCACGCAGGGCCAGGACTACGATGAAGCGATAAAGTCTATTCTGAAATCCAGGCCTGACGCCAGCGTCATGGATATCTATGACCGCCTTACCGTGGAGGATATCCAGATGGCCGCCGACGTGTTCCGTCCCGTCTATGATGCCAGCGACGGCATGGACGGGCTGGTCAGCCTGGAACCAACGCCCGAACTGGCCTATGACACGGAAGGCACGGTCAACGAGGTGCGCCGCCTCTGGCGGCTGGTGGACCGGCCCAACCTGATGGTGAAAGTGCCCGCCACCCCACCGGGCATCCCGGCCATTGAAAAGCTTCTTGCCGAAGGTATCAATATCAATATCACCCTTATGTTTTCCATGGCGCACTATGAAGCCGTCGCCCGCGCCTACCTTCAGGGAATTGCCCGCTTTCCCAATCCGCGGCAGATAACATCGGTGGCTTCCTTCTTTGTCAGCCGCGTGGACACGTACGTGGACAAAGAGCTGGAAAAGCTCGGTACTGAAGAAGCGCGGGCACTGCGGGGCAAAGCCGCGGTAGCCAACTCCAAACTTGTCTACCATCGCTTCAAGGAAGTTTTCTCCAGCCCGGAATTCACCAGGCAACGAGAGCGCGGCGCCCGCCTGCAGCGGGTACTCTGGGGAAGCACCGGCACCAAGAACCCCGACTTCTCAGACGTGAAATACGTCGAAGAACTGATGGGTCCGGATACGGTGAATACCCTGCCCACGGATACCATGGAGTATTTCCTCGACCACGGCAAGGTCAAAGACGCGCTGAATAAAGGCTTGGCGGAAGCGGAGCAGGTCTTGAGTGACCTGAGAAAAGTCGGCATTGACCTGGATGCCGTTACCGAGCAATTGCAGGTGGATGGCGTGAAGGCGTTCCAGGATTCTTTTGACCAGCTAATCGCTGCCCTGGAAGAAAAATGTCGACAATTCAGCTAAACGCAAGCGTACAATATCGGCTATTCTGGAGGATTAAAGAATGAAGATTACCAAAGTAACTCCCATTTTCTGCGACGGGGGATGGCGGGCTTTTACCTTCGTCAAGGTGGAAACTGACGAAGGGCTGGTCGGCTACGGTGAATGCACCGATAACAGTTCCGCGTTTGGCGTCGCCGGCTGTGTCAGGGACCTGGAGCAGCGCCTCATCGGCAAGGACCCGCGGGCCGTGGAAAGGCTCTACCGCGAGATGGGCTACCGCTTCCAGCATAACCCCGGCGGCATCGCCCAGAAAGCCATCGCCGGCATTGAAACCGCCCTGTGGGACATAAAGGCCAAGGCGCTGAACGTTCCGCTCTACGAACTCTTCGGCGGCCCGATTAACGATAAGATACGCATTTACTGGTCTCATTGCGGCACCTACCGTGTCCGCAACCCCGAGCTTTACCCCGATAAGCCAGCCCTGAAAACATATGATGATATCGCCCGCCTGGGTGAAGAGGTAGCAGTCAGTGGCTATACCGCGCTCAAGACAAATATCCTCACGCCCGGAGAGCCGCCCCGTATGCTGTGGGCAATGGAACAGAATATAGATACCGGCATACTGCCAACCATTGCCCGGCTGATGAGCACCT
>JABMRL010000194.1 GCA_013202615.1 Dehalococcoidia bacterium | reverse complement strand
CTTTATCCCCGCGCAGTAACGGCTTTACGTGCTCAGGTGTTTCTTTGTCTGTCATCTCCGCTTACCCCGCTTTTTTCTAATTTAACCGTGTAATTGCAATGAGCTATTTTATGCCCCTTAAAAGCGGCTGTCAAATATTTTTTTGGCGGCGCTGGTATTGACAAATGGCATATAGAAAGCTATAATATATGACAAATGACATAATGAAAAGGTGCCGGTATGATAATCAGAACGAGAATATTTGAGTTGTGCGATTTACGCTACTGCGATCTTTCAGAGACGGCTCATGCCATGAGGCTTTCGACGAGCCAGGTTTACCGGGTGCGTGAGGGCAAAAGAAATATAAACCAGAAATTTATTGTTGGGGCCAAGAAAGCATTCCCCGATTACAGATTTGAAGACCTCTTCTATCTTGCGGATGAGTGGGATAATGGCTTGATGATAGGGACAGATGTCACCAACAGCTACCGCAGTGTTGGCCTGCGGGAATAAACCGGTATCAGAAATTGATGGAAATTCAACGGAAAAGCTAATCAAATTGGGAATGGGGGTGGCAAGAAATGCAACTGGTGGTCATGCAATTGATATCCGGCACAGTTGAAGACGTTGTTCGGCGCGTGTGTAGTTCTATAAAACAGGTATGGTTGGAAACTGAGAATGGTGGAAAGGACGAATTTATATTGTCCTCGGTAGCGGTCAGAGAGCGAAGCAATCCAACACGAATTCCTCAAGATTGAAATTGGTGACCTAGGCCGACTCCGCTGCCGATTCCCCCTGGTTTCAGAGCCCGGTTTCTTCCGGTTGTACCTTGCGCAGGGTTTCTCTTACTTCCGGGTGGTCAATATACAGCTTACCGTTAAGATGGTCAATCTCGTGTTCCAGCGCCTGGGCTAAAAGGCCCGCAGCCTTTATTCTGACTTCCTTGCCGGTCTGGTCGCGTCCTTTCACAGTTACTGATTCGGAACGTCCTATCTGTCCGAAGTAACCGGGAACGCTGAGGCAACCCTCGTCAATAATGCGTTCTCCTTTGCGGCGCACTATCTCCGGATTGACCAAAACAATTTCTTCCTCCTCGGGTATCCCGATGACGATAACTCGTAGGGATACGCCCACCTGCGGCGCCGCCAGCCCGGCGCGACCCGGCTCGGCATACATCGTCTCCAGCATGTCCCGGATAAGCTTTTTAACCGAGCCGTCAATGGTGTGGACTTTTTTAGCCTTGCGTTTCAGCACCGGATCAGGAGCGGTGCGAATTTGACGAACTGCCATAGGTGTTCCTTGGATGATAAAATCGATTACAGTTTACTAGAGCAGGCTCACCGGGTCAACGTCAACCGTCCAGCCCTGAGGAAAGGTTACTTGAGATAAGAAGGAGGACAGTTCGGCGCCACGCAGTATGAGCTGCCATCGGTAGCGACCTCTGAGGCGGTGGATGAATGCCGGGGCGGGACCAATCAGGCTAAGATTGCTTATTCCCCGGGCGTCTCTTTCCAGGGTCAACACGTCTCTCATTTTTTCCGCCTCTCGCTGGCAGGCGGCATCATTGGTATGGCTGCAGGTTAACGCGGCCAGTCGGGAAAAGGGAGGGTTATGAAGCTGGCGTCGATAGTCGATTTCCTTTTCGTAGAAGGCGAGGTAATCATGGCCTGCCGCCGCCCGGATGGCATAGTGGTCGGGGGAGAAGGTCTGAATGATTACATGACCGCCCAGAGGCCCTCGCCCGGCTCTGCCGGCCACCTGGCTCAGGAGCTGGAAAGCCCGCTCCCCGGCGCGGAAGTCAGGTAGATTCAGGCTAGTGTCCGCGCTTACCACTCCTACCAGTGTTACCCGGGGCAGGTCCAGTCCTTTGGCCACCATCTGCGTGCCGATGAGAATATCCGCTTCGTGGTTGCGGAACTGCCGCAGTATTTTCTCGTGCGATTCTCGGCTTCGGGTCATATCGCTGTCCCAGCGGAGCAGTCGTGCCCGCGGCATGACGTAACTGACTTCCTGTTCCAGCTTCTGCGTGCCCAGTCCGAGGTATTTCATCTGCCGGCTGGAACACCGGGGGCAGCGGTCAGGTACCGCAGTCTTAAGATTACACTGGTGGCAGACCAGCATGTCCTCGGCGTAATGGTGGGTCAGGGGTATCTCACAGCGACGGCAGCGCAGCACGAAGCCGCAGCGACGGCACTGGATGAACGTGGCACCGCCCCGGCGGTTGAGGAAGAGAATCACCTGACCACTATTGTTTAAAGCCTGCGTGATTGCCTGTGACAGGGCGCGACTGAAAATGCTGCGGTTGCCCGCCTTCAGCTCTTCCCTCATGTCCACAACGTCAACACTGGGTAAT